>NCCR01000209.1 GCA_002279765.1 Verrucomicrobia bacterium 12-59-8
TATCAGGCTGGCGAGGTCGACCACGTGGGATAGGTCGATGATTTTGGACCCCTGGGAACTTCCCCAAGGGGCCTTTAAAGGTGGTTGTGGTCCAACTTAGGAGATTGAAAATGGTTAAAAGTGTAGTTCAGAACTTGCGTATTCATTTCACGTACAAGACGCTGAGCGGTGACGAGCTGGCGGCGGTCTTGAAGCACTTGGGGCTGGAGTCGACGGTGGAAGAGATCGCGGAGACTGGCGGCATACCGCGGATGACTAGAACCATCCCGGCGTCGCAAGTGACAAGTCCGTTCATGCCGGACTCGAACTACCGCGACGAGCGGGTGTCGCTGCTGGATCTGCAGCCAGGTGACGTGAAGCTGGTGCATCGCAACGGGGTAGTTAACGGTTTGATGTGGGTCGATGGCATTACCGATGCCCGGATCGAAGAGTTGTTTGTGAAGGCTTGCCAGGACTCGTTGTAAAACGAGCGGCGGCGTGACTTGATTTCATGAGGGCCGGGTAGCGATACTCGGCCCTTTGTTTGGTTCAGCTTAGGAGATTGAGATGAGTGTTTCGGTACACGTTAAAGGTATTCGGAATCAGGGGCACAAGCTGCGAGAGCTGGCCGCGTTGAAGATCCAGTGCGACAAGCATTCCCTGAGCTATCCGCCCGAGCTGGTGCAGTACTTCGGAGAGGGTTCCGACGCGCTCGATACCAGCACGGTTAACGGCATCATGGAGGCGGGCGCACCGAGGACTTGATTACAATTCACATCAGTTCATTCAGGACTGCTTGACGGTAGCTAACAACCTCGGGTTTGAGTGCCGGAGCAGTACGTTTGATCACGATTGGGTGTCGAACCGGCAGGTGAAGTTCTACTCTATCGACCGGAAGCCGCTACTGGCCGTCCGGGCGTTCAAGAATCGGAACATCCACCTGCATTTTGATTCGCAGCTCATGCTGGCGATCAACGTGGAGGCCGGCCGGCTGCTTGGCTGGTTGCACAGTCACGAGCAGGCCGTTGAGGAGCTGCAGGCGGACAAAGAAGAGGCGGAGGTGATCCGTCAGGTGTTTAATTCCAGTTTCCGGATTGGTCAGGGCAATACGTTGCTGCGGCTGACATGATTTGAAAGGATACAGTTGGATGGCTGAAGAGACGAAGATGATTACGGAGAAGCAGCATAAGGAGCTGCGGACCAAGCTGATTAAGCTGTTCGGTGAAGCGACCGCGAATCCGGAGTACGCTGCGAGATGGGATCTGATGACCAAGGTGGGCTTGTGGGAGATCACTCATCTGCAGGGCGGGACGGTGCTGCACTCGATAACGACCCGGTTCAGGTCGCCGGGTCAGGCCAGCTTGCACTTTGCATCCGATCCGGTGTCGGGCAAGTTGAGTTTCCATTTCGATCAGGGCCAGGCGGCCGCTACGCTCAAGATGCTGAAAGAGACGGTAGACCGGTTCGCCGGTCAGCCGCTGCATCCGCAGGTCGCGCAGGTGATTGAGCAGTCGGTCGCGCAGCTCAAGAACCTGATCGGGGTGGACCATACGGTGGTGAAGCGACTGGAGAAGTTGCTGATTATCAAGTAGGCGCCGTGACGGCGGTTTCAAGTTAGTTTCATTCATGAAAGAGAGATCAGATGAGTACAGCTACGGTAGTAAAGTCCAAGCACAAGTTCCGCATGCATCCCGCCATGTTGATGGATATCATCAAGCGTCAGGCCGGCACGTTGGTGAAAGCTATACTGGAAGGGGCGATGAACGCGGTCGACGCCGGGGCGACGAGGCTCAGGATCGAGTTGACTTCCGGTAAGCTCGTGATGTCGGACAACGGCCGGGGGATTACCGATCGGGTTCAGATCGAGCGTAACTGGGGTGTGTTCGGGCAGCCCCAGAGCGAGTTCGAGAAATCGCAGAAGACCTACGGTCGGTTTCGTATGGGCCGTGGTCAGTTGTTTTCCTATGGGGTGAACAATTGGCGGACCGGGACGTTCAGCATGCAGGTTGACGTCAACAGCCCGAAGGCGGACGATGATGACGGTTACGAGTTGACCGAGGGGCTTCCGGTTGTGGAGGGCTGCACGATCGAGATCGATCTCTATGTTCCGCTCTTGCCATCGGATAAAGCCAAAGTCGAGCGCGAACTCGCCGAGGTGCTGAAGTACACTCCGTGTGAGGTGACGTTCAACGGTGAGCAGATCTCGACACCGCCGGCAGGGGTTAAGTGGGACGGCGAGACCGACGAGGCGTACTACAAGCTGCGAGATACCAGCAGTCTGCATGTTTACAACCTCGGGGTCTTGGTCCGCACGTTGCCGGGACATGAGTTCGGTACCGGCGGCGAAGTGGTTTCCAAGCAGGAACTGAAGGTAAACTTTGCCCGCAACGAGATCATGTCTGATTGTCCGGTCTGGAAGGCGATCAAGCCCGTGATCGACAAGCGGGCAAAGGCAAAGAACGCCAAGGCGGCTACGCTGACGGATGATGCGAGACAGCGGTTGGCGGATCAGATGAAGGCCGGCGAGCTGGATATTATGGAGGCGCTCGGCGCGAAGGTGTTTACGGACGTGAATGGTCGTCACTGGTCGATTAGTCAGCTCAATGCCCACGGGTACAACTACAAGTTGACCGTGACGAAACAGGGTGATCGGCAGGGCAAAGCGTTGTTTGCTCACAAGTTGGCGTTTGTGCTTAGCCGGTTGACCATGGAACGTTTCGGGGTCAAGACGCTCGATCAGTTGATTTCCATTATGGACAGCAACGGGAGTACCCGGACGGGCTTCAAATCGATCGACTTTGCGAAGGTCTCCGAGGGGCTGGATTCACACTTCACCATGGTGGAGGAGAAACACTACACCGCGACGGAGAAGGTTGTCCTAGCCGTGATGGGTCGTGCGGTCTGGTTGTTGCAGAGTCAGAACAATACCGTGGCGGTTCCACAGCGGCAGCGACGTAAGCTTTTGATTGGTTTGTCCGAGACGGCTTCAAGCTGGACCGACGGCGAGACCTACATAGCGTTCAGTCGCAAGCTGATCGCTACGTATGGCTGCAAGCTGAGCGCCTGGGTGATTTACTGCCAGCAGATACTGAGCAATTTCGAGGTCAAGTACAACAACCATTCCGAGACGGAGAACACGCCGGAGTACTACGAGTCGCTGTGTGACTTCTCGGAAGAGTTCCTGCCGGCCATGGTTGAGCTATGTATTGATCAGATGCCTCGATCGGTCGCGACCGTGGGGAATAAGATGAACAAGCAGCAGCTGCGAGCGGCCGACAAGGCCGAGAAGGTCAAGCAGGCGAGTGACCTGCTGGACAAGATGAGTAAACCGTCGGACAACTAGTCTGACCTGATAGCTAAAAAATAAGGAGCCGGAGATGCGAAGTTCTGTTCACGGTTATCGTCTATGGTGCAAGCATCTCCGGTCCGTTGGGTCCCGGGTGCGGTACGGTCGAGTCAGTCTGGCCCGCCGCCAATGGGATCGCTACTGGGATGGTGTGCGGGATCACCGGTTGTGCGATGCCGCTTATTGGTTGATTCAACGATATGGTTACTAACCGGGGTGGAGCATGACAAACGAAGAAGTTTTGAAGGCAGCGGACGAGTTGCAGGATTGGTTTGATACGATCGACGCCAAAGAGAATGGTTTGCCGGACCAGGGGATTACCGTCGTGGCGTCGATCATGAGCTGGATGCAGGCGGTCGATGTCGACGGGGTGACGATCTGGTGCAGCGAGCACGATTCGATCGATGAAGAGGCCGGCGAGGTGTTCGGGTTGGAGTACCTGAAGGAGAAGTGGCGTCAGCACGTAAAACGGCTGATGGTTTTGACACCGGGCAACGTTACTTAAGAGGTTAAGATGAGCTTGACTCAGAGACAGAAGGCCGAACGACTGGTGGCCGAGCTGGAGAAGTACTTCGCAAAGGTCCATTCGGACAGGCAGTGTCCGTTTGGCGTATCGCTGACGGCGAATAGTCGCGGTGATGATATGTATATCGATATCGCGGGCTGTACGGTTTGGTGGTATGACTCGATGGTCGGCGATTCTCAGTTCGATATCGCGCCGGTTTTGGACAGGTGGGTGGAGCAGGTGGTCGACTGGGTTGACTGGACGCCGCGGGCCAGGCAAGCTAGTTTAGGCGGTCTGTTGCGGTTGGACCCCGATGCGATCGAGCTACCTAGTCGTAAGCTGCCACCCGTGAGGCAGACGCAGCCGGCAGACTCGGCAGACTTCTCAGAGCTTAACGTGGTGGTGCCGGTTAGGGTTCCGAGTTACCTCGACGAGGTGGATGTTTGTGGGGTGCTTAATAAGCTGATTAGTATTGGCCTTACTGACGCTCAAGAGTCAGCGGAGGATACCGATCTGGAAGATGAAGCCCGAGCTGAGGCTTTCGAGACTACGCAGTTGAATTTCGGTGAGCCGTTCGTATTTGACTTTGACTTAGGGGGCGCCGACGCCTAATGCCGCTGGTAGGCTTTTCATCGGAGGGTCATCCGCAGCAGTCGGGCAAGAAAGAGTTCAACCCGGCGATAGACGACCGGGCGTTGCCGCAGCCGATCTTCGACAAGTGGCACGCCCGGTTTAACTTTACGGTCGACGCTGCGGCCAGTACGGCCAACCGGAAGCTCTCGCACTACTGGACCGAGCGGGACAACGGGTTGGATCAGAGCTGGGCGGGCCATAGGGTTTACTGCAACCCGCCGTTCAGCGATATTGCCCCGTGGGTCCGGAAGGCCTGGGCGGAGCGGATGGCTCAGATGGTCGTCTTGCTCCTGCCGGCTAACCGGACCGAGCAGGGCTGGTGGCAGGACATGATCGAGCCGTTCCGCGATCGTACCGGATCGGTACTGCGGATCGAGTTCCTGAAGGGGAGACTACGGTTCTTGAAGCCCGGCGAGCGGGTGATCAAAGGGGATTCCAGGCCGCCGTTCGGCTGCCTGTTGGCGATTTGGGATTGGGCCGGCGGTTTGCAGCCGGATCCCCGTCCGGCTTTATTTGAATAGGTGGCTGTATGGAGCTGAAGCATGGTACGAATAACGAAGGGGAGTTCTACACCGGGCGGAATCGTGATGGGATCTGGTTGATTCAGATCAACCGCCTGTCGATCTGGCACGGGTATCTGAACTGCAACTGGAAACAATCGTTCACCCATAAGGAGTCGGCGCTGCACTGGATTTGCGAGACGCTGAAGTGCCAGGTGGGTGATTTTGAAGAGATCGGTGACATTAGCAAGCTGGTGACAGCTGGGGGTGGAACGTGAAAGAAGAAATAAGATGGCAGGTCGGCACTATTACGCTGAACCCGAACGCGGTTTTGGTGTTGCCGCACCATGCAGTACGTAACTCGTGGAAGATGCAAGCTATTGTTTGGCTTGAGTGCGATGCGACCGGTACGCGGGTCCGCAAGGATGTGACTGAGGGCGAGCAGGATCGGCCTAGTGCGAAGGGTCGTGTGTCTGAAGTGTTGGGCGTTGATCGTAACCGTTTGTTGGTAGACGAAACCGATAATGATCCCTACACCGTGTTGGTGATGCCTGCTCGGACGTTGCGACCTGAGATGTTTGAACGGGCTGTAGCTGCTTACGTGCGGGATCCGTTGCTGGAGATGAGTGAGCTGCGGGCGGCAATGCCAAGTAGCGATGAAGCGGTTGCGGTTGTCCTGAAGTGCATGGGGACTCGACTAGCTTTGGAAGAAGATACGGAAGAGCAGCTCGAAGTCAACGAACAGCAGGCTTTTGAGGCAAAACTGGAGGCGGTTCATCGCGTATGGGAGGAAACTCGGGCAGCCGATATGGCGCAGAACGGTGTGATGATGTTTGCACCGCCCCGGTCGGTTTCCCGAGAGGAGCTGTTCGCAAAGTTCCGTAACGGAAGTTACCGACGGGTAGACGTAGCGGCGGCGTGGTTGGGCTGGGTTCTCGCTAGAAAGCCAGAGGAATAATATGGACTTGGAACTTGAACGATCGCGATTCGAAGAGGCGGTTTTCGCCGCGTACTACATCAGTACGATCACTCGCAACCCTGCAGTCCCTAAGCCGAGGATCTCAGGAGCGTTGGATTTCGTTTCGCAGGGCTGCATGATGAAGGATGAGTTCTGCGCTCGAGATCCGCAGGGGGGATACACCCAGAAGTCACTATCGGCCATGTGGTTCGGCTGGCAGCTGCGGGCTAAGGAGGGTCGCAAGCAGGTTTATCCTTCAGGCCCGTTGATCCAGTTAGCCTATTGGTTCTCACCGGATCAGACCATCTTGCACATTAAGCCGTACGATGACGGTGAGTTGGGCAAGTTGAAAGAGCTTGCGGATGAGCTCGGTGAGGGCTTCGAGTGCGACGCGACGATGTATTGTATTTTCGAGCAGCTGGTGGCCAACTCGGAGTTGACCTGGGTTGACGCTAACGACACGGGGGATCTGACCTCGGCACCGATGCTCGGTATTTTGGGACCGGATGAGCAGGGTCACGACCCGACCCAGACGCCGGCGGGTTATCTGCCGGTCGGATGCGATAAGTTTGGAGGTATCTGGCAGAAGATTGAAGCCCGTTGGGCCTTCATGGACTATCAGGTAAAATCGCCCCAGCAGGACTTGTTGAAGTTTGGTTATTGTCGTTTTATCGGTGGGGGTTTGTGATGACGACGAGACTGTTTAAACCGCCGGCATATCGCATGTCGGCGAGGAGCCGTGAGGAGATCGTCCAGGCGATCATGTCGATTACGACCAGGCATGACTACCCGCTAAGCTTCAACGTGAAGGTTTACGATGCGGACTTATCGCTGAAGAACCTGCTGCGGCACTGGCGGGAATATGAAGGTAAGTCGGGCACCTACGATCCACGGTGGCTGAAGGAAGTGGCGAGCCGTTACGATCAGCATGAAGGTTCGCTGTTCGAGTGGGGGCTGGAGGGTGCCCGTCGGCACTTCACGGGTGATTATGAGGACACGTTCCAGATGCTGTGGGACGGTACGGAGCTTCGGGTCGACTATGGATTTAGCGGGCGGGGCGGTGGCTGGTTGGTCATATTGGAGTTCGAAGGCCATCGATTTGCCAGGATGCAGGTGACCTTGCAGGAGTACTTGACCGAGATGCCTTGGCGGGATCTCAAGCATCTCTACCAGTTGTGTCTGATGCTTCATCACGACACCGCGCCGGACAAGCGGAAGAGCGAGGTGGAGCACAGCGCCGCGTTCGACTTCTTTGCCAACATCTGTAATGACATCAAACAGGAGGCGGTCCAGTTGGATCTGTTCGATACCCCGGAGGTCATCGCCGAGTTGGCGTTGTCGGGGAAGTATCCCGACGATGACTACACCCCGATCGTGAAACCATTTGTTATCAATTGAGAGGTTACTATGCCGAGAGGCTGGATTGCCCCCGCGTTACTGTTTACGTACCGGGGTATCAAGATTTACGAGACCCATGACGACGATGAAGATGAAGGTCCGGTAAACGATTACCATTAC
>NCCR01000030.1 GCA_002279765.1 Verrucomicrobia bacterium 12-59-8
AGTCTTTGAAGATGATGCGTGCTTCACGGTAGGGTTCAGGCGTATCGCTCCAGACGTAGAAATCTCGTTCGGAAGAACCGGGCTTAGCACGGCGCGCACGCTGAAACCACGCATGCTGGTCGCTCGAGTGATTGAGCACCAGTTCGGTGATCACGCGCATGTTGCGCCGATGCGCCTCGTCGAGGAACTCCTGAAAATCCGCGAGTGAACCATAAACGGGATTTACTGCTGTGTAATCCGCCGTGTCATACCCATCATCGCGCAGCGGCGAGGGGTAAAACGGCAGCAGCCAGAGCGCCGTCACCCCGAGTTGCTCCAAATAATTCAGCTTTGAGATCAGTCCCCGAAAATCACCGATTCCGTCCCCATCACCATCGCAAAATGCACGCACATGCAGCTGATAAATGATAGCATCTTTAAACCACAGTGGATCGCTCATGAGAACAGGTGCCTCAGTCGGCAGGCAGATGCAAGGCTGCATGCCCCCAGCGCAGAACACCTGCCCGGAAGCCCTATTAATGAATGAGCTTGAATCTTAGTTTGATCTAAAGCTCCTCTTCCGCTTATAAAAAAATGAGGCGGTCGTTGCCGACCGCCTCACGATTTTAATCCAAGGACTGACCCCGGCTTTACAGGTAGTCGTTCACCAGGTTTTCGAGCATTTCCTGACGACCGCTGCCCAGGAGCGGCTCACCGTTGGCGAGGATGTGGGCTTCGAGTTCGGCAAAGCCAACTTCACCCTTCTCGATCTTCGCACCGATGCCGGAGTCGTAGGAGCTGTAGCGCTGCTTGACGAAGGCGTCGAGACGACCGTCTTCGATCATCGCGTGGGCGATCCTGAGGCCGCGGGCAAAGGCGTCCATGCCGCCGATGTGGGCGTGGAAGAGATCGACGGGTTCAAAGGATTCGCGACGGCACTTGGCGTCGAAGTTGAGACCGCCCGTGGTGAAGCCGCCCATCTTGAGCAGTTCGAGCATGATCTCGGTGGTAAGGTAGATGTTCGTCGGAAACTGGTCGGTGTCCCACCCGATGAGTTCGTCACCAGTGTTAGCATCCACAGAACCCAGCGCATTAGCGGCGATGGCCACCTGCATCTCATGACGCATGGTGTGGCCGGCGAGCGTGGCGTGATTGGTTTCGAGGTTGAGCTTGAAATGGTCGAGCAGGTTGTGCTCGCGCAGGAAGTTCAAACATGCCGCAGCATCCGAATCGTACTGATGCGTGGAGGGCTCACGGGGCTTGGGCTCGATGTAGAACTGGCCGGTGAAGCCGATCTTCTTCTTGTAATCCACAGCCATGTGCAGCAGGCGTGCGAGGTGTTCGATCTCACGCTTCATGTCGGTGTTCCAGAGTGTGGCGTAGCCTTCGCGACCACCCCAGAAGGTGTAGCCTTCGCCACCGAGCCGATGCGTGACGTCCATGGCCTTCTTCACCTGAGCGGCGGCGTAGGCAAAAACACCAGCGTTCGGGCTCGTGGAGGCACCCTGGCAGTAGCGCGCATGAGAGAAGAGGCAGGCCGTGCCCCAGAGAAGCTTCTTGCCAGTCTGCTTCTGCGCCTTTTCGAGCTCGTCCGCGACGGCGTCAAAGGCGGCATTGCTCTCTGCCAGCGTGGCAAGTTCAGGAGCCACGTCACGGTCATGCCAGCAGTAGTAGTCCACGCCGAGCTTGTCCATGAACTCGAAGCAGGCCCACACGCGGCGCTGCGCATTGGAGACTGAGTTGCTGCCGTCATCCCAGGGGCGCTGGGCAGTGCCGCCACCGAAAGGATCGGACAGCGTGTTGCGCATGGCGTGCCAGTAGGCGACCGCGAAACGCATCTGTGAGCGCATCGTTTTGCCACCGACGATTTCGTCAGGATTGTAATGCTTGAAGGAGAGCGGGTTGCGGCTCTTGGGTCCTTCATACTGAATTTTGGGGATGTCAGGGAAAGCGTCGTTCATGATTGGACGGTCAAGGGAGACGGAACCCGGCGGAGTGCAACTGGTTCGTCAGCCTGCATGCGGACACTTTTTGGGCCAAATTGGACGCCCGCGCTGACTCAGAGCGCCTTTTTGTTCGTCTCCTCGGCCAGCCAGACGGAGACCAGGGTGATGACAGCCATGACAATAAGATACACGGCCACCAGCCACGGTTTGCCACCGGTTCGGTCGAGCAAAGCCGTGGCGATGAGTGGGGCCAGACCACCCGCCAGCGGCGAGGCGAGCTGATAACCAAGCGACGCACCGCTGTAACGCACCCGTGTGCCGAAAAGCTCGGAGAAGAACGCCGCCTGCGGGCCATACATCGCCGCATGACCGATGAGACCAATGACGACGGCCAAAATAACGAGCGTCATCTGCTTGGTCTCGATCATCCAGAAAAACGGAAACGCGAAGAGCAGCAGAAAGAACGCACCGCCGAGATACACCGGCCGTCTGCCAACGCGATCCGACAGCGCCCCAAAGCACGGAATGGCGACCAGTTGCACGGCGGAACCAATGAGCACCGCATTGAGCAGCATGGCCTGCGGCATCCCGAGCTGCTGCGAGCCGTAGCTGAGGACCAGCACGGTGAAGATGTAGAAGAAGGCGTTCTCTGCAAAGCGCGCCCCCATGGCGAGCAGCACGTTGCGTGGGTGATCACGCAGCACGGCGAAAATCGGCACCTTCGGACCCGGATCCCGCGCTTTGGCCTGGGTGAAAACCGGGCTCTCAATGATCTTCAGCCGAATGAACATGCCGACCCCCAGGAGAAGCACCCCGAGCAGAAAGGGCACCCGCCAGCCCCAGGAAAGAAAAGCGCCCTCATTCATCGACGACACAATCATAAAGACGGCATTGGCCAGCAGCAGCCCCACAGGCACACCGGCCTGCACCCAGCTCGCATAATACCCACGCTTGCCTGCCGCACCATGCTCCACGGCCATGAGCACCGCCCCGCCCCATTCCCCGCCGACACCGAAGCCCTGGATGAAACGCAGCAGCACGAGCAAGATGGGCGCCCAGACGCCGACCTGCGGATACGTCGGCAGCAGACCTATCAACACCGTCGCCACCCCCATCAGCATGAGCGTGGTCACCAGCATGGATTTGCGGCCGATCTTGTCTCCGAAATGACCGAAAACGATGCCTCCGATCGGTCGCGCGAAGAAGCCGACCGCGTAAGTCGCGAATGCCGCCATCGTGCCCGCGAGCGGATCAAAATTCGGGAAGAACAGCTTGTTGAAGACCAGCGCCGACGCCGTGCCATAGAGAAAAAAGTCATACCACTCGATGGTGGTACCGATGAAGCTGGCAATGACGACGCGGCGGGTGCTGTTAGGATCGGACATGGCTTGGAGCCGTTCAGGCTGACGAATCACAGGGCCTAACACAAGACGAAAAGATTTCTGCATCACTCTGGCCGCATCCAAATTGCGCCACCGGTGTTCAAGACTGCCACTATGAAGACCGCCGTCTGCCTCCCCTTCCTCGCCACGCTGCTCCTCGGTGGCATTTCACTGTTCGGCCAGACCACCGGCACCCCCATCGACTGGGACAAAGCCAAGCAACTCTACCAGCGCGAACAACGCGGGGAAAAGCTAAGTCCCGAGGAGCAGACCTACCTCAACAAAGCCAAGGAAGCACGCAAAGGCGGCGGTGGTGGTGGCGGTCACCCGGCGAATCAACGCAGAGCTCCAGACACGCTCAAGCCCCTATCTGACATGAGCGCCAATGAATCGTATGAAGGCGAGGACGGCGGCCTCTACGGCAAAGGCAGCAACGAACCCCCAGAGGCACTGAAAAAGTCAGCCGTCGAAGCTCTTGCCCAGATCAAACCCCTCGATGCCGCAGGCAAGCCCTCCGACAGCGGCACGATCGCGCTGGTTTCCATCAGCATGTCCAACGCCACGCAGGAGTTCTCATTCTTCAAAGGCATCGCCGACAAAGACGCGCGCAAATCCGACAAACTCACCATCGTCGATTGCGCGCAGGGTGGCCAGACCATGGCTGCTTGGGCACAGCCGGACGGCCGTCCATGGCCCGAAGCCATGAACCGCTTGAAACGCGCCGAAGTCAGTCCGCAGCAGGTGCAGGTGGCCTGGGTGAAACTCGCCAACGCCGGCCCCTCCGGCTCCAAGTCCGAGCATCTGGCCACATTGGAGGCCGACACCATCACAGTCCTGCACCTTCTCAAAGAGCGCTTCCCCAATCTGCGCATCGCCTACCTTGGCAGTCGCATCTACGCAGGCCACGCCAGCACAGGCCTCAATCCTGAACCCTATGCGTTTGAGGGTGCCTTCGCCGTACGCCATCTCATCCAGCAGCAAATGAACGGCGATGTTTCCCTCGCCCTCACCAAATCACCCCTCCTCCTCTGGGGCCCCTATCTCTGGGCCAATGGTGAAACAGGCCGCAATCTTGACGGCCTCAAATACACGAGGGAAGATTTCGTCGGCGACGGCACCCACCCCAGCAACAGCGGTCGTGAAAAAGTCGCGAAGCAACTGCTTGAGTTCTTCGCCACCAGTCCATTGGCGAAGGGGTGGTTCGCGAAATGATCGCCCATTCGTAGAACGGGTGTGGCGACAGCCCGCCCGTTTGCCTAGCGGCACCGAAAAGAAATGCTCCCTGCGACGGCACCCATACAGAAACTTACCGTCCGGTCAGCCGCTTCCACAGACCCCGTGCGCCGTCAGGGGTCGTGTTTTGTTGGGGCATCTGGGCTGGCTGCCTTGGCGCTGAGCCCGACGAAGAGCGGCGCTCGCCACCCTGACGTCCGCCTCCGCCCTGACCACCTTGCCCACCAGAACGACCACCACCTTGGCCACCATAACCACCGGAACGGCCTCCGCCTTGTCCACCGCCACCACCTGGGCGTCCACCACCCTGCCCTTGCGGGCGGCGGGGTTGCGATGAGCGCTGTTCCCGGCGCTCCGGCCGTTCATCGCTGAACGGCTGGGGTGCGGCGTTGTAATCGAAGCCTTCCGCCTTTTTACGAACGAGGCCACGATTGATAAAACGTTCCAGCTTGCGCACATCGGGCAGCTCATCAGGCGAGACAAAGCTGATCGCGTCGCCAATGGCCTGCGCACGGCCCGTGCGGCCGATGCGGTGTACATAGTCTTCCACGATGTGCGGGAAGTCGAAATTAACCACATGCGAAATGCCATCTACATCGATGCCACGTGCGGCAATGTCGGTAGCCACAAGAACTCGCACCGTCCCGGTCTTGAAATCATCCAGCGCGCGCAGGCGCTGGTTCTGCGAGCGGTTGGCATGCAGCGTGGCGCACTTCACGCCGGTCGATTCGAGCTTTTTGGCGATCTTATCTGCGCCATGCTTGGTGCGGCTGAAAACGAGCACCATCTGCATTTTTTCATCCTTCAGCAGATGCGAGAGCAGCGGCATTTTGAGGTGCTTGTGCACCTCATAGACAAGCTGGGTCACCGTCTCCGCCGGATTCGCACGCTTGCCGATCTGCACAATCTTCGGCGCACGTTGGAACTCATGCGTGAGGGTTTCGATCTCCTTCGACAGCGTGGCAGAAAACATCAGCGTCTGCCGCTTCTTCGGCAGTTGATTGATGACACGGCGGATGTCCGGCAAAAAGCCCATGTCCAGCATGCGGTCGGCTTCATCCAGTACAAGATATTCGAGCTGGGAAAAATCCGCGCAACGCTGCTCCATCAAATCAAGCAAACGCCCAGGACAGGCGATCACGATGTCGCTTCCGGCACGCAGCGCGTCCTTCTGGGGTTTTTCACCGACGCCACCATAGATTTTGGCGATCTTCAACGGCAGATGCCTGGCATAGGCCAGCACGTTCTCCTCGATCTGTGCCACGAGTTCACGCGTCGGTGCCAGCACAAGCACTCGCGTGCGGCGGCGCTGCCCCTGAGCAACGGGGTTTGATGTCAGGCGGGTCAGGATCGGCAGGGTGAAAGCCGCAGTCTTGCCGGTGCCGGTCTGCGCGATGCCGATCACGTCTCCACCTTGAATGACCACCGGAATTGCCGCAGCTTGAATGGGGGTTGGTTCCGTATAACCGGCTTCTTCGATGGCAGTGAGGATGTTCGGGTCGAGGCCGAGAGCTTTGAAAGACATGTGATCCATCCTTAGCCGCCGATAGGGCTATTAGCAATGACACGTTTCTGCCCTCAATCTCCAGACCTCAAGCCTTCGCCGCATCCGCCGCGCGCCACAGATACCACGCGGCCAGGGTTCGGTGCGGCTGCCAGCGCTCAGCCAGCACACGAAATTCCTTCGGCTTCGGCATCTCATCGAGTTTCTTCGCGACGCGCCACCCGTTACGCACGCCGAAGTCGTCACTGGGAAACACGTCAGGCCTGCCGAGGGTGAAGATCAGCAGCATCTCCACCGTCCAGCGGCCCACGCCGCGCACGGCGACGAGGCGTTCGATCAATTCCTCGTCATCGAGCTTGAGCGCCGCCACACGCTTGGGGATCTGCCCGCTGAGCGTCTTGGTGGCAATGTCGCGAATGGCGAGCATCTTGCCTGCGGAAAAGCCGCAGCCGCGCAGCGCTTCATCACTCGCGTCCAGCACCTGCTGAGGCTGCGGGAAACGCGTCAGTGGAAACAAGGCCTTAAACCTGCGAAGGATGGCCTCCGCCGCGTTCGCATGCAGCTGCTGGTGCGCCACCGCGCTGACCAGCGCCTCGTACGGCGAGCGCTTCTGCGGCACCAGCTGGCACGGGCCATGCGCCTTGATCAGTCGGCGCATGACTGCGCAGCGCTTGGAGAGATGAGCTTCACCTTCAGAATGCATGGCGGCACAGGATTGCGACATCGAAACAATTGCAAGATTGATTCAACGCTCGAAATCGGGTTTGATTCGTATCTACGTCAGTCTCGATCTCACCAGCAACCATGGCACAACTTACTTTTGTTCTCGACGACGGCCAGGAAATCCTGGTCCTTCTGGCAGAGCACATGAGGATAGGTCGCTGGGAAGACAATGATGTGGTCATCGATGATGAACGTATCTCAAAACACCATGCCGAGTTGGTGCACAATGCGGACGGCAGCATCCAGTTGTTTGACACCAACTCCACCGCCGGCACCTTCGTCAACGGCGAGCGCGTGAGCAGCCGCACCATCCGCCATGGCGACAAGTTGTCCTTCGGTCCGCTGACCGCCGTGCTTGATCTAGCCGATCCTGCCGCCAACGCCAGCACCACCGCTACAGCGCCGGCAGGAGATAAAACCCAGGCTTTCACCATCGACCAGCCGGTCAAAGCCGACAAAATCGCCACCCGCAAACGCTACAGAGGCGGCAAACAGACCTCCCTCCCTGACGTAGATCTCCCAGCCCGGCAGCAGTCCGACCTTCAAGAGGCGGCCACACGGCTTGATAGGGACAAAGCTCGGTTGCAGTCCGAACTGGATACCGTGCAGCAAGAGCTGCGCGACTGGCAGGAACGGTCCGCAGCAGAGCATCAACAGCATCAGTCCCGTGTGGACGCTCTCCGGGCCGAGGAAGAACGCCTGACCCCCGTCAAGACGGCGCTTCATGAGGCTGAGACGGCGCACGGCGAGTGGCTCAAGTCCATCCAAGCTCTGACCACCCGTCACGAGGAACACACCGCCTCCCTGCAGCACCTCACCCTCCAGCATGAACAGAAAGCCGCTGATTTGCAGCGTCTTCTCCAAGCTGAAACCGCTGCCAGGCACGAGTTGGAAGGCCTGGCCACACACCGGGATCAGGCGCTGGCCCACCTCCAGCAGATCCGCGCCGAGAGTGTGCATGGCGAGACGGTGCTCGACGATCTGCGCCGCCAGATCGCCGAACTCGAAACCCGCAGCCAGGAGAGCAAAGACATCGCCGAAGTTCGCGACGACCAGTTGAAAGCCGCTGAAAAGAAGCTGGAGCAGCTCTCCCACCACCGCACTCAGATCGAGGCGCACATCCATGAGCTCACCGGCACGGAAGAAAAACTCGTGCAGGCTCGGGCGCATTGCCGCGTAGCAGAGACGCAGCACGCCGCGCTCACCGCCGCCATTACCGGGCTTGCGGCGGATCAGCAGCGCACTGCCGCCACTGTCAAAGATCTTGAAGCCCGCATCGCCACGCTGCAGCACTCCCACCAGCAGGCTGTTACAGCCACCGAAACCTCCCTCGCCTCACGGCAGCGCTCAGAGGAATCCCTCGGACGCATCAAAGCTGAACTTACCGCACGAGAGGCAGATCTCGTCACACGCAAGACCGAACTGGCCGCCGAAACACAGCGGCTGGAACAAGCCCAGGCACGCCGCGCTAAACTCGAACTGCAGTGCCAGGCACTCGCTGAAACCGGGCAAAAACTCGCCAGTGTCCAGTCGCAACTCGCCACCACCGAACAGCAGCTTGCTGAGGTTAAAACCGCCATCGCCGCAGCCGCAGCGCAGCTCGCTGAGCAGCAGTCCACACTCAAGACGCTCGCCAGCGAGGAAAGCGCAGTGAGGGGACGCATCGACGTCTTGCACGCTCGCGAGAATGACCTGCGCGCCGAGCTAACGCAGCTTGGAGTTTCCGAACGCAGCCAGCGCACCCGTTTTGAGGAAGTCCGCCAGTTGGCCGCCGACGCTGAAAAAAACCACACGGCACAGCAGCAGCAGCTCGCCGTCAGCCTCGCCACTGCGCGCAGCGAGCTGGCAGATCTCTTGTCCCGGCTCCAGCCTCTGCGCGACTGGAAGGAAGCCATGGACCAGCTCTACGCGCGTCTCGCCACGCTACCGCAGGATTCCGCCGAAGCGCGCGATCTCTGGCACGAAATCGAAAAAGAAAAGGCGGGGCTCCACGAACTCATCACCACCGCTCGCTCCCAGGCACATGCCGCTGAGCCTGGAACACCTCCCTCCATCAGCCAGCCCCAAGTGGTGGTGAAAACCGAGCCTCCTCGCGGCACCCGCGCCCGTGGCATGCCAACGTCCGGCACCGCGCAGGAAACCACGCTGAGATCACGCCTCAGCCACCTGCGTGAAAGTGTTCAGCGCGAAGAATCCCGCCTCGAACAACTGCGCATCGAACGCATGCGGCATGAAGCCCCACACCGTGCCAGCCCTGCTGCCGAGGCCATGATGCGCGAGCAAACCCGCCATCTTGAGGCCAGGATCCGTCAGGACCAGGAACGCCATCACGCCTTGCAGCGCAGCATCGAAATGTCCCACGCCGAGGAGGAAAAACGGCGTGAGCGGCTCGTCGAACTGGAACGCAAGCTCTCCGATCTGCGTGCCGACATCTCCGATGCAGAACGCCAGCGGAGCGAGCTGCGCCAGCAGTCCGATCTCGCTCACACCGAGCTCAAAAATTTTGAGGCAGCCATCGACCGTATGACCAAAAAAACAGCGGAATGAGGCACTAATCCTGCATTCATTTCATCGCCGATTCAAATGCCCGATTGATTCCACGCACATCATCGACATTGCTGTAGCGGTTTCAGTGCTAAATCCCCCATGGCAAAACTCAATTTCGTTCTTGAAGACGGACAGGAAGTGGTGGTTCCCCTCAAGGAACACATCACCATTGGGCGTGGGGAGGACAATGACATTTTGGTCGATGACGAACGCATCTCCCTGCACCATGCCGAAATCGTGCAGAACGCCGACGGCAGCCTGCAAGTCTTTGATCTAAAATCCACCGCCGGCACCTTCGTCAATGGCGAACGCCAGCTCAGTTGCACCCTGCTCCATGGTGACACGGTCGCCTTTGGCCCGCTGGTTGGCACGCTCGACCTTGAAGATCCGGCCACCGCATCTCCCGTCGAAGCACCGGCAGCCCCCCCTTCTCCCGAACCCGCTCATCCTCCAGCAGCTGCCGCCGCTCCTCCGCCCCCTGTAGAGGTGCCTCCTGACCACGCCCACGCGGAAGCTGTGGCAAAAATGGAAGCGGAAAAAAAACGTCTCAAGGCCGAAGTGGACGCTGCTGAAAAAGAGCTGCGCGACTGGCAGCAGCGCGCTGAAAAAGAGCGCACCCTGCATCTGGCGCGGGTGGAAGCTTTGCGTGCCGAGGAGGAAAAGCTAGCTCCTGCCAAAACCGCCTTACAGCAGGCTGAATCCGCACACCGCGAGTGGCTGGAATCCATAAGCACACTGGCCAGCCAGCACGCGGACAAAACCACGGCCCTCGAACGCCTCAATACCCAGCATTACGAAAAATCCACCGAAGTCCAGCGGCTTACAGCCACCGCCACGGCAGCTCGGGAGGAGATTGAACAGTTGGCGGCTCAAAAGGATGCAGCCGACGCCCGCCTCAATCAGGTGCGTGATGAGTGCCAGCAGGACGAGGCGCTGCTGAACTCCCTGCGCCAGCAGATCATTGAGCATGAAAAGCGAATTGTTGAGGAGGAGGCCAAACACACTGCGCTCAACACCGCCTGCACTGCGCTCAGCGCCAAACAGCAGCGTGACGAAGCCGCAGTCAAAGATCTCGAATCCCTCCTCATGTCCTTGGAGCAGCGTGGTGCCGCTGCCGAAAGTTCGCTGCGGCACATGCAGGATGACCTCGCCTCCTGCGAAAGAGATCTGGCTGCACGCAAAGCCGAGCTTGCCGCAAGCGCGACAGGCATTGCCGCCTGCGCTGCCGAACTTGCCACCGAAACCAACCGCCTCGCAGAAGCCAGGACCAAACGGGTTGAACTGGAACAGTTGAACCAAGAGGTCGCTGCAACGAAACAGCAGCTTGTCGATGCCAGACAACGCCTGGCCGCAGTCGAACAGCGCTATCGGGACGCGCAGGCCGGTGGTTCCCAGGTCGCTGCGCATATGGCCGCCCCCCGGCGTCATGCCTCACAGGAAGAAGCCCCCAAGGCCACAACAAGCGCGGAAGGGCAGCACCAGGCTCCACAAGGGGAGCTTTCCGGCCAGATCGAAGCCGCTCGCAAAGAGCTAGCCGAGTTGGAGGCCAGGATCGCCTCCCTGCGTCAGTCGCCGTCAGCCCCTGAAGGTGAGGCTGCTGCGGAAGCAGGCAGCTTCCCGCCTCCCGTTGTTGTTCAAGTCGAGACCATCAAGCTCACTCCGATCCCAATCAAATCCGAACGCACCCGCGGCCCCGGCACGAAAAAAGCCGCCACTCACCCTTGATGTGATCGGCAGTCACATAAACTCCGTTACAACTTTGGACGACTTGTCTGGCAGTCCGGCGCACACAGACCATCAGCCCAGGTGCTTCTTCAGGAAATCAACGAGCCCCTGCACCACCCGCGTCACCTGCTTGGCAGAGCGTTCATCCTTGATACCTCCCGCTTCATCAAAGACTTCATGGGCCTTGGTCACCGCCACCTGGTCAGGCAGGACAATGACGCCGATGTTGCCCAGAATGGCGCGCAGATGAACCAGCCCCCGCAGACCGCCAAGCGCACCAGGTGAAGCGCTGAGAAGAACAGCAGTCTTGCCCCGGTAGGCTGCAAGCGCGGGTTCGTCATCGCTCTCGCTGCGGGACACCCAGTCGATGGTGTTCTTGAGCACCGCAGTGATGGAACTGTTGTACTCCGGTGAGGCGATCAGCAAGGCATCGTGCTCGCGAAAGATGGCCTTCAATTTTTTGGCATTCTCAGGCAGCCCCTGCTGGTCTTCCAGATCACCGTCAAACAAAGGCAGCGGGTAATCACGCAGATCCACCAGCGTGACCTCGGCTCCGGCGGCACGTGCGGCGTCGGCGGCAAAACGCACGAGCTGCTTGTTATATGAGGCGGTGCGGGTGCTACCCGCAAAAGCGAGAATTTTGGGAGTGCTCATCCCAATGCATACCTAAGTCTGCCGAAACCGCCAGCCGAGAGTGAGCATTCCGCATTGTCAGACACCTCTTTGCTGTGAAGGTTGCTCCCGTATGAAGATTGAAGCCCTGGCCCGCCTAGAACGTTACACCAAGCGCATTGCGGAAATCGCCACCGTGCTCGGAAAGTATGGCCTGGCAGATTTGTTCGGCGGCTTCAAATACACCTGGCTGCAGGACCGCCTCAAGAGCGCCGACGGTCAGTCGCTCACGGACGGAGTGACGCAGTCAGCACGTGTGCGCATGGCGCTCACAGAATTAGGCACCACCTTCATCAAGCTCGGTCAGATGCTCAGCACCCGTGCCGACTTGCTCGGCCCTGAATTGACCGATGAACTCTCCCAGCTGCAGGCCAATGTGCCGCCGGACCCCTCCAGCGTGGCCCGTGCGACGATTGAAGCAGAACTCGGGCAGCCGATTGAGCAACTCTTTGCCTCCTTTGAAGACACCCCTCTCGCTGCCGCATCCGTCGCCCAGGTCCATGCCGCCCGCCTTCACACCGGTCATAGCGTGGTCGTCAAAGTACGCCGCGCAGGCGTGGCCGAACAGGCCGCCACGGATGTCGAAATCGTGCAGGCGCTCGCCGAGTTGCTCGAACAGCACTCGCCCTCACTGCGCTCCTACCAGCCGCTGGCAGTCGTGCGCCAGTTCCGCCGCACCTTGCTGCGTGAGCTCGACCTGACCTACGAGCGGCAAAATCAGGAGGAGTTTGGCCGCAACTTCGCCGAGGACCCGACCGTCTGCATCCCGGAACTCTTCAGCGAACTCTGCTCACATCAAGTCGTCACCATGCAGCGCATGAACGGCCTCATCGGCACCGACATCGAGGCGCTGAAACAGTCCGGCGTGGATCTCGGCGAGTTCGCCAAACGGGGGGCAAACATGTATCTCGAAATGGTCTTCCGCGACGGCTTCTACCACGCCGATCCACATCCCGGAAACCTCTTCCTGCTTCCCGGCAACATCGTGGGCGTCATCGACTGTGGCATGGTCGGCCGCATCGATGAAGACTTGCGGGATGAAGTCGAGGCACTGCTCTTCGGCGTCGTCGAAAATGACTCCGAACTCGTGGCCGAGCAGGTGCTGCGCCTTGGCTCCGTGCCGGCGGATTGTTCCCGTGACAAACTGCGGGCTGACCTGCAGGAGTTCATGGCGGATTACACCGGCCACCCGCTCAATGAAGTCCACGTCGGCGCGGCCTTGAGCAGCCTCGTCGAAATCATCCGTAATCACCATATCGTGTTGCCCCCGTCACTCGCGATGCTGCTGAAGACCCTCATCGTACTGGAAGGCACCTCGCGCCGCTTCAGTCCGGATGTAAGCCTCGCCGCACTGATGCAGCCTTACTGCACGCGTCTGATGCTGCGCCGGTTCTCGCCGGGTCGCATCGCCAAACGAGCCCGCCGCTCCTTCCGAGTGTGGAATCGTCTGCTCACCGCTCTGCCACGTGACATCACCGATATGATGGCCCGTTTTCGCGACGGCTCATTCACCGTACATCTCGACCACCGCCACCTCGATCCCATCGTCAACCGCCTCGTCCTTGGCATCCTCACCGCCGCGATCTTTCTCGGTTCCAGTGAACTCTGGAGCCGCCAGGCCGCACCGCTGCTCTACGGCGTGTCCATCTTCGGCGCTCTGGGCTATGCGGTGTCCCTCTTCTTCGGCTGGCGGCTCATGCGCGCCATCCGGAAATCGGGAAACATCCAGTCGAAAGATTGAGGTTTTTGCTGCATCCCCTTTGGCACATTCTCCCGCGACCTTGGCAGCTTGACTACTTGACCAGCCCTCACTCCCCACCGTAAACCTTTCGCCGACCCCAACCATCCACCATTCATGTATTTCCTCGGCATCGACAGCGGCACGCAGAGCACCAAGGCCATCGTCCTCGACCTCGACTCAGGCAAAATTCTGGCCTCCGGCCACAGCACCTATGAATTGATTGATGGACTTCCCCCGGGCCACCTCGAACAGGACCCGCAGTCATGGCTGGATGCAGTGGACGCATCCGTGCAGCAGTGCCTCGAACAAATCGGCAAGGACAAAGCCAAAATCGCCGGCATTGGCGTCAGCGGCCAGCAGCACGGCCTCGTGGCTCTCGATGCAGACGACAAACCAGTCCGACACGCGAAACTCTGGTGCGACACCTCCACCCAGGCGCAGTGCGCGGAGATCGCCCATCATTTCGGCGGCCAGCCAGGCGTCATCGCCGTCGCTGGCAATGCCATGCTGCCGGGCTACACGATTCCGAAGCTGCTCTGGCTGAAGCAAAACGAGCCCGAAAATTTCGCGAAGACAAAAACCATCCTGCTGCCACACGATTACATCAACTTCTGGCTCAGCGGCGTGAAGCGCATGGAATACGGCGACGCCTCCGGCATGGGCATCCTCAATGTGAACACCCGCCAGTGGGCCTATGAAATCTGCGATTACATCGATCCCAGCGTGCGCGCCATGCTGCCCCCGCTCGGCTCCTCAAAATCCGTGCATGGCACGATCCGCAAAGATCTCGCCGTGAAATGGGGCCTGAATTTCGACGCGATCATCAGTGCTGGCGGCGGCGACAACATGATGGGCGCTATCGGCACCGGCAATATTAAGCCCGGTGTCATCACCGCGAGCTTCGGCACCAGCGGCACTCTCTATGGAGTGGCTGGCTCCCCCGTGGTTGATGGCCAGGGTGAAGTAGCCGCATTCTGCGACAGCACGGATCAATGGCTCCCGCTCGTCTGCACGATGAACGTGACCGTGGTCACCGAACAAGTGCGCGAAATGTTCCGCTGGGATCTGCGCCAGCTCGAAGTCGCCGTGAATTCCGCGCCCGTCGGTGCGGATGGCGTGATGTTCCTGCCCTACCTCAATGGTGAACGCACCCCGAACCTGCCAAACGGCACCGGCGTCATCCATGGCCTCCGCCCGACCAATATGGCCCCGGCCAACCTCGCGCGTGCTGCCGTGGAAGGTGCCACGCTCGGACTCGCCTACGGTTTGAAACGCTTCCGTGATCTCGGCATGAACCCGACTGAAATTCGCCTCACCGGTGGCGGCAGCAAGAGCAGCGTCTGGCGTCAGATCGCTGCCGACTGCTTCAATGCCGAAGTCGTCACGCTCAGCACCAGCGAAGGTGCCGCGCTCGGCGGAGCCATCCAGGCCGCCTATGCCCACGCCAACCAGGGCG
Source organism: Verrucomicrobia bacterium 12-59-8 (assembly GCA_002279765.1). The sequence continues at coordinate 14,909 of NCCR01000030.1, forward strand.
GCAGTGAACGCGTGAGCTACGAGCAGCTCTGCGCCCGTCTCGTCACGCTCGATGAATCCACCCGCTGCAAACCAAATGCGGAAAATGCCACTCTGTATGCCGCACAACTGGAACGGCAGATGGAGCTCACCGGCCGCCTCAATCAAACCGGCTGGCTCTGACCGCCTGACACCTTCATGAAACCAACCGTTCGCACCCACCCCAACGCCGTCGTCATCGAACTCGAGGGCGATGCCGATCTGGCCACCGTGCCCGAATTCCAAAAAATCGTGCGCGAGCAGATGAAGGCCGGGGTCAAACGGCTGATCATTGACTTCACCAAGGTGACCTTCGTGAACACCCCGGTCTGGGCCGTGGTGGTGGAATATTATCAACACGCGAGCAGCTCGGGCACGGAATTTGCACTGGCCGGTATTCAGGGCCGTGTGGATGCCTCCTTCAAGATCGTCCGCCTTGGCGACTTTATCACCCATCTGCCCACGGTTGAGGCAGCCTTGACCGCCACCGACCTGACCAGCAAACGTTAGTCATTCAGACTCCACCCATGAACGAAGCATTCCGCCAATACTTCGAGCTGTGCGGAAGTCTGCTCTACTGGCTGTTCGTCGCTCCGTTTCGCGGCAGGGGCTGGCGCATAGGCCACACCTTTGCGCAAATTGTGCGCATCGGCGTGCATGCGGTGCCCATGTCGGCACTCACAGCCCTGACCATCGGCGTAGTGCTGGCCATGCAGTCGGCGGCCCAGCTCGCAAAACTGGGTGCCACGGCTTTTGTACCCGGACTCGTGTCTTCCAGCCTCATTCGTGAACTCGCACCGCTCGTGACGGCGGTGATCGTCATTGGCCGCAGCGGCTCCTCGGTAACAGCGGAGCTGGGTACCATGAAGGTCTCGGAAGAGATCGAAGCCCTTGAGGTCATGGCCATCCCCCCCATGTCCTGGCTCATCGTCCCGCGCTTTCTCGCCATGGTCATCATGCTGCCGCTGCTGACGGTGTTCAGCATCTACGTGGGCCTCGCAGGCGGCTGGCTCATCGGCCATTTCTCACTGCACATGTCCACCGCATTCTTCGTCACTCATGCCCTGCAGTATGTCGAATTGCGCGACATCGGCATCGGCCTCCTCAAAAGCGGCGTGTTCGGCGTGCTGATCGTCACCATCGCCTGCAGCATCGGCCTGAATGTCTCCGGCGGTGCCGAAGGCGTCGGACTCGCCACGACGCGCTCCGTCGTTGTCTCCCTGCTGAGCGTTTTCATCGCCAACGCCCTGCTCACCGCCCTGTTCTTCTTCTGATGCCAGACTCCTCACCAGACCCGCCCACACGCGAACCGATCATCGAGGTCGATTCACTCGTGCGGCATTTTGGATCGCAGAAAGTCCTGAACGGCGTGAGCTTCAAAGTCTATGAAGGCGACACCTTCATCATCATGGGCGGCAGCGGCTGCGGCAAGAGCACCCTCCTGCGCCACCTCATCGGCACGGAAAAGCCCACTTCCGGCAGTATCAAGATCTTCGGCCAGGAGATCACCACCATGAATGAGGATGTGATGCGCAAACTGCGTGGCCGTTATGGCATGCTGTTTCAATCCGGTGCCTTGCTTCAATCGCTCACCGTGGCCGAAAACGTGGCGCTGCCTTTGAATGAACACACTCAACTTGACGCCGGACTGATCGACACCGTGGTCAAAATGAAGCTGGAACAGGTCGGGCTCACCGGTCACGGACACAAAAAACCTTCCGAGATCAGCGGCGGCATGAAAAAACGTGCCGCGCTCGCCCGCGCTCTTGCCCTGGACCCACCACTCGTCTTCAGCGACGAACCAACCGCCGGGCTCGATCCCATCATGACCGCCGTGGTCGATGAACTCACCCAGCGCCTCACGCAGAAAATCGGCGCGACGGTGGTCGTCGTCACCCATGACATGAACAGCGTCTTCCGCATCGGCACCCGCATCATCATGCTGGGCACCGGCCCAAATCAGGGAAAAATCATTGCTGCCGGCACGCCCACAGAAATTCGCGCGCACCCCCACCCCGCGGTGCAACAGTTCATCAACGGTGATCCTCAGGGAGACGGCAGTGACGACTCCGGCGAGATTCTCTACCGCGAGACACTGCTTGGCCTGAATGATACCGGCATGTATTCACGCTCAGCCATTCACTCCTCCAAGCCATGAAAAACAAGCAAGATGCCACCGTGGCGACCCTGGTCATTCTATGCTCCCTGATGCTTCTCGGAGCGCTGATGTTCGCCATCTCGGGCGATCCCTGGCGCAAACCCCACCTGCGCTTTTCCGTGGATTTCGCCGATATCACCGGCATCCACCGCAACACCACCGTCCTCTTCGCGGGCGACAAAATCGGCGTGGTGGACCACATTGAACACCTTACGCCCGCCAACCGCATCCTTCCCAGCAACACCGTGCGTGTTCACGTCGAAGTCTTCGAACCCACCCCCATTCCCGCCAGGCTGAAGGTCATCATCAGCGCTGAGTCGATGCTGGGTGAAAAGCACATCGCGCTCATTCGTATGGATGACGAGGACGGCCTGCTGACCAATGGCGCGCAACTCACCTCCACCAGCATGGGCAGCCTCCTGGAAATGATGCTTCCCGGCGGCGATGCCATCTTCGCCAACATTCGGGACATCACCGCCGATCTCAAAAAGATCACCGATCCGCTCGGCAAAGGCGACGCCTCCAAAAAAATCACCGACTCGCTGGCCAACATCGAGGCTTTCACCCAGGAGTTGAAAACCACGTTCACTGGCGACGGCAAAACCCCGGGCTTTGGACAAAAGATCCATGCCGTGGCCGACAAGCTCGAAGACACCGCCACCGGTATCCAGGAAATCGTCAAAGGCCCGAAGGGCGCGGCTGACAAAGGGCTCGCCAGCCGTGCGGATTCCATCCTCGCCAACCTCGAAAGCTTCTCCAAGGAGCTCAACCAGACCATTGCCGGCACGCCGGACGGCAAGCCCGGCCTGAAGCAGCGCGTCGGAGAAATCACCACCGATCTCCACCGCATACTCGCAGGAGGAGAAAACGCCTCGGGTCCCGGCCTGGAGAAGCACCTCGACACCACGATGCGCAAGATCAACACGCTGGTCGAAGAAATGAACGCCCTCATCGTCTGGGGTGAGTACATCACCGGCACGCTCGCCGGTAAGCCCAGCCGCCTGATCTTTGGCAGCAAGGAAAATGAGGTGCCCACCAAGGACCAGATCATCGAGCACATGCGCCGCACCCACACCCCCTACCCTGTGCGTATCAGAGAACTCGAATCAGGTGCCAGACCTGCTGCCAGCAACCCTATGCCTCCCGAAAGCGCTTCACCCGAGGAAAAGAAAAAAGGCATTCTCAACCTCTTCAAACGCAATGAGTAATCCGCAGCCCATCGCATCGCGCCAAAGCGTGCTACTCGAAGTGGCGCGGCGTCTGAGCAGCACACAAAATCTAGTCGAACTGGTCGATCACATCCTGCAGCGTTCGCGTGAGGTGATGGACTGTGACGTGTGCTCCATCCTGCTGCCCGATGGTCCCAGCGAGGACCTCCTCATCCGCTCCACCCTCGATCCCATCAATGCGATGGCGGTTCGTGTCCCCAAAGGCAAGGGCATCGCCGGTGCCGTTTATGCGACCAAAACCGCCGTCAACATTGAAGACGCGCTCAACGACCCACGCCATTTCAGGCCGGCCTCCGACCAGTCCGACCTCGTCACCCGTGCGATGGTCACGATCCCCCTGCTAGATGGCGACCGCTGCCTGGGCGTGATGCAGGCGATCAATCCGAACTACGGCTCAGCCTTCACCGCTCAGGACGTGGAGATGTTTGAAATTTTTGGCAGCCTCATCGCCGTAACGCTGATGCGGCTCGAATCTCAGAAAAAGGCGATCGTGGAAGCCGAAAATCGGCAGCAGCTCTCGCTCGCCACGGAGATCCAAAACTCCTTCCTCCCTGCACCCCAGGTTCGTCTAGGCAGCGTGGCGGTCGAGACCTTCTATGAACCCGCCAGCGAAGTCGGCGGCGACTTCTATTTCTGGCACCAGATCGATGATGGTAAGATCCTCCTCGGTGTCGGTGATGTCTGCGGCAAGGGCCTGCCCGCCGCGCTCGACATGGCGCGCGGCACCACACTCATAGCCTCCACCGCGCATTTGTGTGTCTCGATGAACATCGCCGAGTGGATGGCGACTTTAAACAAACGCCTTTGTGGAGTGATGAAAGCGGGGCGCTTCATCGCCATCAACGCCATGCTCGTATGCCCCAAGACACGACGTGTTTGGCTCTGCTGCGCCGGCCTGCCGGGTGCGCAGGTGTTCGACGGCAATACATGGAAGGAAGTTGCCGCCCCCGGCAATGCGCCGCTCGGCATCTCCTGTGCCGCACGCTATGCCGAACTCGCTCTCCCCTTCAGCACTGGCCGCCAGTGGATGCTCTATACCGATGGCATTCTCGAAGTACAAAACAGCGCGGGTGAATACTTCGAGGACACCGCCTTCGCAGCCGCCATGCAGCACAGCAATGGCAGCGAAGGTTTCTTGAGCCATCTTGTCGAACAATGGCGCACTTTCGCCCGCGACTCGAGCTATCAGGATGATGCCACCGTGCTGACGCTCACGGATCACTCCACTCCAGCGCCAGATGAAATCGCCCTCACCTGCCATCCCGACACTTTGCGTCAGGTACGCGAGTTCATCGAAACCTGGTCCGCCTATCACGGCCTGAATGATGAATTCACCGGCCTCCTCGTGCTGGGCTGTGACGAGGTGATGAGCAACATCTGCAAATACGCCTACTGCTCCACCAGCACCGAACGTGCGGCCACCTGCCGCATGGAATCTGGCCCTGACTCCGTCCGCATTCTCATCGAGCATTATGGTGTCGGCATCACCAACGAAGATTTTCAAAAGCTCGTGGCCCCACCCTCGATCGACCGTCGCATCGGCGGTCTTGGCCTCCACGTCATCAGCGAGATTTTCGACCGCGTTGATTTTCGCCGGGAAGCTGGCAAGTCCGTGATCGAACTGGTCAAATCTCAGCCCTGAACCGGCATCCCGTGCCTTGACCACGGATCAGAACACCGCCATGCAATAGGTTCACGCTCATGGCCAAAATCCGCATCAAATCCGCCGGCAAAATCATCGCATGGATCATGCGCGGCATTGCCATGACAGTACGCTGGCAAATCCGCGACGACGCAGGCGTATTTGACGCGAACCGGCGTGGCTGCATCTGGGGATTTTGGCACAACCGCATGTTTCTTTTCCCCTGGACCCACCATGAGTGGTTTGCCAACATCCCAGGCACCATTCTAACCAGCCCGAGCGGGGATGGGCAGATCATCGCGGACTTGTGCGAGAGCTTCGGCATCGAGGCTGCGCGCGGCTCCAGTTCGAAGCCGGAGAAGGGCATGAGCGCGCTGATCACCCTGGCGGCAAAGGTACGTGAAGGACACGAGATCGGCATCACGCCGGACGGACCGCGCGGCCCCATCTATCAGGTGCAGCCAGGCATTGTAAAGCTGGCCCAGCTCACCGGCGCGCCCATCATCCCCGCGCATATGCATTACAGTCGGGCGCTGCAATTCAAAACATGGGACAAGTTCATGCTGCCCCTGCCGTTTTCCACCATCACCCTTGTGCTGGACCCGCCCATCTACATTCCACGCCGCATGACGGAGGAGGAATTTGAGCAGAAGCGCCAGACCCTGGAGAAAGCGATGCTCGCTGGCAACAACCCGGAATACCTGCAGCAGAGGCTCCATGCGCCTGCGCCCACGGCTGCAGCGCCCGCCCTTCCCTCATGGTGACTGGAATGCTCCTCGCCTTCCATAAGCCTTTCGACGTCCTCTCCCAGTTTACCCAGGAGCACCCCTCCCACCGCACCCTCGCCGAATTCGGCTTCCCCCCGGACGTCTATGCCATCGGTCGGCTGGATCGCGATTCCGAGGGCCTCCTGCTGCTCAGCGACGAAGCTCGCTGGAACGACCGCCTCCTCAATCCCCGCCATGCCCACCCGCGCACATACCACGCCCAAGTGGACGGCCAAATCTCCGACGAAGCCCTGCGCAAACTCCGCTCCGGCATCAGCTTGAAGGATTTTCACTCCCTGCCCTGCAAGGCACAGCGCCTCGACGCCGAGCCCACTCATCCGCCGCGAGATCCCCCCATCCGCGTTCGCAAAAACATCCCCACATCCTGGCTCGAACTCACCCTCACCGAGGGCAAAAACCGCCAGGTCCGTCGCATGACCGCCGCCGTTGGTTTCCCCACCCTCCGCCTCATTCGCGTCAGCATCGGCGGCCTCAAACTGGCCGATTTAGGCCTACAGGCAGGAAAATGGAAACTCTTGGATGCCGCTGAAGAGCGCCAAGTCCTCACGTAAACCATCACAAGGAGCCCCTCGGCAGAGCATTCCGGCAGGTGCGATGGACACTCCTGTCCGTGGATCAGCGCCCCCGCCTCACCAACCACCCCCGCGAGCCCATCCCCCCCTCCGAATCAACCGTCAACCAACGTCAACAACCTTAAACCACCGTCAACTCACCTCCCCTCCCCCAAATCCCCCCTTGCGCACCCGCCCCACCATGCCATTTTCCGCGCCCTTTCCCCACCCCCCAGCATGGCTCTAATCGTCCAGAAATACGGCGGCACCTCCGTCGGCACTCCCGAGAGAATCCGCAATTGCGCACGTCGCATTCTGGAAACACAGCGCGCGGGTAATCAGGTGGTCGCCGTCGTCTCCGCCATGTCCGGCGTGACGGACAATTTGATCCGCCTGGCCAAAGAAGTCTCTCCCGAACGCGAACCCATCGAGCGCGAGATGGACGTCCTCCTCGCCACCGGCGAGCAGACCACCATCGCCCTCACCGCCATGGCCATCAACGCCCTCGGCGGTAAAGCGGTGTCCCTCACTGGCGCGCAGGCAGGTATTTCCACCGACCGCGTGCATACCAAGGCCCGCATCGTCAACATCACCCCGGATGCCGTGAAGCAGATGCTCGACGAAGGCAACATCGTCATGCTAGCCGGTTTCCAGGGCGAAACCGCCAGCGGCGAAATCACCACCCTGGGCCGCGGCGGCAGCGATCTGACCGCCATCGCCATGGCCGCAGCCATCAAAGCCGACCTCTGCCAGATCTACACCGACGTGGACGGCGTTTACACCTGCGATCCTCGCGTGGTGAAGAGCGCGCAAAAAATTACCGAGATCAGCTACGAGGAGATGCTCGAAATGGCCTCCTCCGGCTCCAAGGTGATGCAAAGCCGCAGCGTCGAGTTTGCCAACAAATTTGGTGTGCGCTTTGAAGTGCGCAACAGCATGAACAACAACCCCGGAACCATCGTGAAAGAAGAATCCCCCGGCATGGAATCTGTCGTCGTACGCGGCGTCAGCCTCGAGCGCAATCAGGCCAAGGTCACCATCGACGACGTCGCCGACCGCCCCGGCATCAGCGCCGCCATCTTTGGCGCCATCGCCACCGCCAACATCACGATCGACATGATCGTTCAGAACGTCAGCTTCGACGGCATCACCGACATCTCCTTCACGCTCAGCGGCGCAGACCTCGCCAAGGCCGAAGCCGTGCTCAAGGCCGAACTTCCCGGCCTCGGCGAGAAAGCCCAGCTTCGCACCCAGAGCAGCATCGCCAAGGTCAGCGTCGTCGGCATCGGCATGCGCAGCCACAGCGGCGTCGCCGCCAAGATGTTCAAGGCCCTCGCCGACGCCAGGATCAACATCCAGATGATCTCCACCAGCGAGATCAAGACCGCCGTCATCGTCGATGAAGCCGAAGTCGAAAACGCCGCCCGCGTCGTCCACACCGCCTTCGGCCTCGACGCCTGATGAGTGATGCGGGCACTCCTGCCCGCAATCTCCTGCGTCCTCGTCCTCGTCCTCCTACTCGAACTCGTCCTCGATCCTACCGCTCGCGCTGGGCAAAAAGGGGTGGAGTGACCAAAAACGGCTGCCCGTATGTAGGATGGGTGTGGCGACAGCCCGCCCGTCCCTGAGCGCGCGGCAAACACTCACCGCCACCGCCCCAAAACAAAACCTCGGCTCGTCTTCAGCACGAAACCGGGGTGATGAAAACCGTCCACGCCGAGCTCCCGGTGTCGGCGTCGTGGGGCGCGTTGCCTCTCTTACTTTTCAGGCTTGGCGCCCGACTCCTTGTGGAGCTTCCACTCCCGCACCAATCGTTGCGCCTCAGCAAGATGCTCGGGCGTGAGGCTGAGTTCCAGCGCTTCTTGGCTGCTCTTCGCCTCCTCCAGCCCTTGGGCTGCTGCAAGGCTCACCCACTTGTAGGCTTCCACGCGATCCCTCGCAGTGCCTTTGCCTTGGGCATAGCCGATGGCGAGCTGATACTGCGCATACGCATCCCCCTGCTCTGCCGCCTTGCGGTACCACTTCACCGCTTCGACTTCGTCTTTTGCAACCCCTGCGCCGTTGGCATAGATCCAGCCGAGATTGATCTGCCCACCGGCATGGTCCTGCTCCGCCGCCTTGCGGTACCACTTCTCCGCTTCGGACAGGTCTTTGGTCACACCTGTGCCACTAAAATACGCAATGCCGAGATTGAGCTGCGCCTGGGCATGGCCCTGCTCCGCAGCCTTGCGGTACCACTTCACCCCTTCGGCCTCATCTTTGGCCACACCTGTGCCATTAAAATACACCCAGCCAAGATTGTTCTGCGCATCGACATCGGCCTGCTCCGCCGCCTTGCGGTACCACTTCACCCCTTCGCTCTTGTCTTTGACCACTCCATTGCCATTAAAATATGCCTGCCCGAGATTGTGCTGCGCATCGGCATAGCCCTGCTCCGCCGCCTTGCGGTACCACTTCACTGCCTCAGCTTCGTCTTTCGTAACTCCTCTGCCTTTGGAATACATCACGCCGAGATTGTGCTGCGCCCAGGCATCATCCTTCTCCACCGCCTTGCGGTACCACTTCACCGCTTCGGCCTCGTCTTTCGTCACACCCTTGCCTTCAGCATACATCCAGCCGAGCTTTCTCTGCCCGGCGGCATCGCCTTGGTCAGCCGCCTTGCGATACCACTTCACCGCTTCGGCCTCGTCTTTGGCCACACCTCGGCCTTCGTTATACATCAGGCCGAGATTGTTCTGCGCCTTGGCATAGCCCTGGTCCGCAGCCTTGCGGTACCACCTCACGGCTTCGGCCTCGTCTTTGGCCACACCTGTGCCATCCTCATACATCAGGCCGAGATTGAACCGCGCACCCATATCGCCCTGATCCGCAGCCTTGCGGTACCACTTCACCGCTTCGGCTGCGTCTTTCGTGGCTCCTCGGCCTTCCTCATACATCACGCCGAGATTTCTCTGCGCCTCAGCATGCCCCTGGTCCCCCGCCTTGAGAAACCATTTCAAGGCTTCGCCTTCGTCTCTCGCCACCCCTTTACCCTTGATATACGCAATGCCCAGATTGTTCTGCCCGCCAGGATAGCCCTGGTCCGCAGACTTTCGCAGCCACTTCACGGCCTCAGCTTCGTTTTTGGCCATGCCAGTACCGTTGAAATACATCACGCCGAGATTGCTCTGTGCCTCGGCATCGCCCTGCTCCGCCGCCTTGCGGTACCACCTCGCCGCTTCGCCTAGGTCTTTCACCACCCCGTTTCCTGCGGCAAGCATCTCGGCAAGATTCAACTGCCCCTTGGCATCTCCCTGCTCCGCCGCCTTGCGGAACAATTTCATGGCTTCCACGTCATCTTTTGCCACACCTCTACCCTTGGCGTACGCGACGCCGAGATTGCTCTGCGCGCTGGGATAACCCTTGTCCACAGCCTTGCGCAGCCACGCCACGGATTCGGCTTCGTTTTTTGCCACACCGAGGCCGTCGAAATACATCACGCCGAGATGATCCTGCGCTTTGGCATCTCCCTGTTCCGCCGCCATGCGGTACCACTTCGCCGCTTCGGTCAGATCTTTCGCCACACTGGTTCCTGCGAAATAGATGTCACCGAGATTGCTCTGCGCATCCACATCGCCCTGCTCCGCCGCCTTGCGGTACCACCTCACCGCTGCCATTCCATCTTTAGCCACACCTCTGCCTTCGGCATTCACCACGCCGAGTTTCCTCTGTGCCTTGGCATCCCCCTTCTCGGCCTTGGCTCGCGTTTCATCCAGACTTTGGGCCTGGACGGCTGAACCGCCCGAGATCAAGCAGGCCACCACTAGGGCGAAAAGGCGTTTTTTCATGCGCCCATCCTTTGCAAAACCCAAAGCTTTCACAAGATTAAATTGAACACCTCTTTTAGGCCCTCACCCTACTGGTTTGCAAGGAGGGCATGAGTCGGCTTTGAAGCCTCCCCGTCGGCCAATTTGCAATTCTCAGTTTTCCGTCCTTTCTGTCCTTCTGAGTGGGGTGCCGCGCTCTACCTCCGGACATTCCCTTGCCTGACCATTCCTTTGCAAAAAAACAGCGCCCCCTCATCCACCCCAAAAACAAAACCCCGGCTCGCGCCTAAACGCGAAACCGGGGTGATGAAAAAACACCGACGCGGCGGACTACGCGCTGCGCTTCAGGTAATACTGCTGATACACGTTTTCATTCAGCTTCAGCTTGGAGCGGAGGCTGTCCAGGGCGGCAGGTGCGCCGGAGAACTGGATGTTGATGAAGTGACCGCCTTCAACGTGGCGCGGGTTGAAGGGGAACTTGCGTTTGCCCATGTTGTCGATCTGCTCAAGCTTCAGACCGGACTTTTCCATGTCTTTGCTGATCGTGCTGACGAGGGAGTCAACGGTTTCTTCTTTGCCTTTGGTGTCGAGCACGATGAGTGCTTCGTATTTGCGGTTCATAGGTGTGTATTTTCGGGGTTTAAGATTCGGTTTGTCGGTTGAAGACATTCATGGCGGCTTCCAGCCCGCGATCAACAGCAGAAAGCACGGCGTCAGCCGCACGCTGGATGACGGTCTGCAGCGCAGGCTGCTCCTCGGCGCGAAATTTGCCCAGCACATGGCCCACCATGCGTTCTCCCGCAGGACGGCCATCTGCCGGAGAGATGCCGACTTTCAAACGTGGAAACTCGTCCGAACCAAGCGAGGAGATGAGGGAACGAATGCCGTTGTGGCCTGCGGCAGATCCGCTGGTGCGAAAACGCAGACGCCCCAGTGGCAGATCCACATCGTCATAGACCACGAGCGTTTGCGCGGGTGAAGATTTGTAGAAGTGCCCCACCGATTGCACCGAACGACCGCTGTCGTTCATGAAAGTGAGCGGCTTGAGCAGATAACCGCCCGCGAATTTCGCCACAAGGCCTGACCAGCGCTTTTCCTCGCGGAAAGCGGCTCCCATGCGTCTTGCGATTTCGTCCAGCACCATAAATCCAATGTTGTGGCGTGTGTCGCGGTAGGTTTCGCCGGGATTGCCGAGGCCCACAATGAGACGCGGCGCATTCAAGCCGCTGCTCATTGTATCCGCGCCGGAAGCCACATCGTGGAAAAGGTGCAGGGATTACTTCTTGGCAGCTGGCTTGGCTGCGGCAGCACCAGCGGCTGGCTTGGCACCGGCAGCAGGGGCAGCGGCGGGCTTGGCGCCGGCAGCAGGGGCGGCAGCGGCGGTAGGCTCGGGTTCGACCTCCACCTTGGGCTCTTCGCACATGACGATGACGACATCGCCACCCAGGTTGCAGGTGACACCTTCAGGGAAATTAATTTCGCGGACATGGATGCCCTGACCCACTTCGAGGCTGGTAACGTCGATCTCAATGCTTTCCGGCAGATCCTTCGGAAGGCAGCGGACTTCGATTTCGTGATGGATGGCTTCCACCAGTCCGCCCTGCTTCTGGCCTTTGGCTTCACCAATCATGGTGACGGGCACGTTGGCGTGAATCTCTTCATCAGCAGCGACCGCATGGAAATCGATGTGGAGAATACCACCGCGCAGGTAGTCGTGCTGCACTTCCTGCACCAGCGCGAGCTGGTCTTCGCCAGCGATCTTCAGCGAGACAAGAATGTTGTCCGAGGCGCTGCCTTCAAGAAGCTTCGAGAAGGTTTTGCCATGCACCTGGATGCTGGATGCCTTCACCTTGCGACCATAGAGGGCAGCTGGAATGGTGCCTGCTTTGCGCATGCGTTTGACGGCACCGGTACCGGACTGGGTGCGGACTTCTGCCTGGAGATCGAGAATTTTAGCCATGGTCGGGATTCCTCAGAGGAGGAGATTAAGTTTTGGAAAAAGGGCGCGAAGGATACACGCCTACCCCCGCGTGTCAAACAGGGATGTGACAGACTCATTGCCGTGGATGCGCGCAATGGCCTGGGCCAGGAGGGGCGAGATGTCCAAAGCGGTGACTTTTTCCCCGGTCGCCTGCGGGGTCGAATTGGTGGCCAGCAGTTCGACAATGGGTGATTTGGCGATGCGGTTCCGGCCTTTTTCGCCCAGCACGGCGTGGGAGACGCCTGCATAAATCTTTTTCGCCCCGTGCTTCAGCAGCAGCTCGGAGGCGGCGGTGAGCGTCCCGGCAGTTTCGGTCAAGTCATCGACCAAAAGAACGTTTTTCCCCGCCACATCGCCGATGACGCTGTGTGCCTCGACCTCTTCGGCACTGACGCGGTTTTTTGCCACAATAGCCATCGGAGCGCCGAGCGCCTTGGCAAAAGCGTGGGTCATCTTGATGCCTCCCACGTCGGGAGAAACCACCACAAGGTCGCCGATCTCACGCTCACGGATCGCCTTCATCAACACCGGGGCTGCATAAAGATGATCCACGGGAATGTCGAAGAAACCCTGGATCTGCCCGGCGTGCAGATCCACCGTGAGCACCCGGTTCACCCCGGCGGCCACCAGCAGGTTCGCCACCAGCTTTGCCGTGATCGGCACCCGCGGGCGGTCTTTGCGGTCCTGCCGGGCGTAGCCGAAGAACGGCAGCACCGCAGTAATGCGGTTGGCGCTCGCACGGCGCACGGCATCCACCATGATCAGCAGTTCCATGAGGTTCTGGTTCGTCGGCGGGCAGGTCGGCTGCACAATGAAGACATCTCCGCCGCGGATGTTCTCGTGGATTTGCACGAAAGTCTCGCCGTCCGGGAAAGTGGTCAGCTCAGCGGCACACAGCTCAATGTTCAGGTTTTTGGCAATCGACTGTGCCAGCGTCGGATGGGCTGAGCCGCTTAATATCTTCAGACTTTCATTCATGGGTCGCGGAGTTAGGCGAGCCTGTCACAGAAATCAACCCGTCGCATCATTCCGCGTCTCAATGCTTGTGATTCGTGACAACTTCTCGTACCTCTAAAGCTTGTTCTGCCAATAAACCGGCGTTTTATTCCCTAGCGCAGCCATGAGCGATTCTCCCAACCCCATTCCTCCGCCGAAGACCACCGGCGGCGGCTGGCGCTGGGAACCTCCCACTCCGGCGGAGTTGCAGGCAATATTGCCGCAGTATGAAATTCACATGCTCGTCGGACGCGGCGGCATGGGGGCGGTGTACAAAGGCATGCAGCTCAGTCTGGATCGCGCCGTGGCGATCAAACTCCTCCCACCGGCGATCGAACAGCAGGATCTGGCCTTCGCCGAGCGCTTTAAAAACGAGGCCCGTCTCATGGGCCGCATGAATCACCCCGCCATCGTCAGCGTGTACGATTTCGGCCGCACTGCAGACGGCCAGCTCTATTTTATTATGGAGTACGTCGATGGCACTGACGTGCAGCGCATGATCGCCCGCGAAGGCAAGCTGCCCCCCGAGCACGCCCTGGCCATCACCGCTCATTTGTGCGATGCCCTCGGCTACGCGCACAAGCAGGGCATCGTTCATCGTGACATCAAGCCCTCCAATGTGCTGATCGACATGGAAGGCCGTGTCAAAGTGGCCGACTTCGGCCTCGCGAAGCTTGCCGACAAAACACAGAACTCCGGTCTCACACAAACCGGCATGGCAATGGGCACCCCCGACTACGTGGCACCGGAAACGCTCATGTTCGGCTCGGATGTGGACGGCCGTGCGGACATCTATGCCGTCGGGGTCATGCTGTATCAGATGCTTACCGGCGACATCCCGCGCGGCATGTTTAAAATGCCGTCCCAGAAATTTCGGAGCATTGATCCACGCTTTGACGCCATCATTCGCCGCGCCTTGGAGCACGACCGCGAGGAGCGCTATCAAAGCAGCCACGAATTGCGTCAGGCGCTGGACGTGATTCTGACCACTCCCCGCGCAGTCTCGGGCCAGGAATCCAGCGCCGTGCTACCCAAACAGCAGCCGCAGACACCCGGACGCACCGTGGTGCCATCCTCACGCAATCCCGGCTCCGCACAGCAGCGTACGGTGCCAAGACATGAAGCATATCAGCCGCCCCCGAAAGCCGCACCCACTTCGACGCTGCCCTACGTCATCGCCGCGCTGCTCATGCTCGGCATCGGCGGCTGGTTCATAGTCAATCGCCAGCCTCCTGCCATTCCAACCCATGCAATTGAGACTGCCGAAACGACAACGATCACCCCTCCCCCGGCACCCGAGCCACAAATCGCCACGCCCCATTCCCCTCAACCAACTCCAACCACGACGCCAAAACCACCCCCGGTCGCTCGCCCTCCGGTGAAACCTGCCCCCGCAATCAGCACGCCGCCCGCAAGGGCTCCGGTCATGCCCCCCGCAACGGTCGTTCCAGTTCCACCTTCCACTCCGGCCCCCACCCACGAACCCATCATTTATCGGCTGTCTCAGTTAGAATCCCAGTTTCAGACCGCCTTTGAGCGGGATGTGAACACCGCTTACACCGATCAGCTCAACACGCTGGGAACGGGTTACATCACGGCGCTTGATCGTGCCACGCAGGATGCCACCAAAGCCGGGCGGTTGGACGAAGCGCTTGCCGTCCGTGAAGAAAAGCAGCGCTTCACCACCCACAAGTTCATGCCGTCCATCGACCCCGCGAGTCTGCACAAGTCCGTGGTGAATCTGCGCAACGCCTACCGCACGGCAGAAAAAAAATACGCACAGCAGAAGGACGCCTCCTCCCTGCCGCTCTACGACCGCTACATCGAAGTGCTCTCCGCTTTGGAAAAGGAAGTCCTCGCTAAAGGCTACATCGCAGAAGCCGCCGCCGTCCGCACCAAGCGCGACGATGTCATCGCCCGCCGCAGGCAGCGTGCGGCAAAAATATGATCCAAGGCCTCCATCTCACCTCAAGAGGCCAGACTTGCCTACATAGGCGGCAGCGTTAATTGCAGACCTCGCATAAATGACGCCCAGTGAGGCAGGTCATCGTGACGTTGAGAGCGCAGTTTCACGACCTCACCACGCCTCCGGCCAATTTCCAATTCTCAGTTTTCAGTTCCCAGTTTACAATCCCTACACACGCCGATCGCGCACCAGACGCCATGCTTTAGTAAGTGGCCTTCACGTCTGACTCGGCCTTTTCAGCGTATTCTCGTTCTCCTCATGCCCTGGTTCCATCTCCTTATCGCCGGATTGCTCGAAGTCGCCTGGGCCGTTGGTTTGAAACAGACCGCCGGCTGGACGCGACTGGGGCCCAGCCTCATCACCGTGGCGCTCATGATCGCCAGCTTTTTCTTTCTCTCCCTCGCCCTGCGCACACTCCCCCTCGGCACCGCCTACGCCATCTGGACAGGCATCGGCGCAGTCGGCACCGCTTTGATCGGCCTGTTCATCTTTGATGAACCCCGCACCACCGCACGGCTCGTATGCATCCTGCTCATCGTCGCAGGAGTCGTCGGCCTGAAACTGGCCTCAGCACCCCCGGCTTGATCAGCCTCCAGCTTTTCTCCGCCATCGTTGACAATCCTCCCCCCCACCTCTTCATTCCCACCATGACCCCCAGCCAATACTCCGATTTTCCCACCTCCATCGCGCCGCAGTCCAGTTACATGGTACCCACCGTCATCGAATCCGAAGGACGTGGCGAGCGCGCCTATGACATCTACTCCCGCCTGCTGAAGGACCGCATCATCTTCCTCGGTGGCGAGGTCAATGACACGATGGCCTCCATCATCATCGCCCAGTTGCTGTTCCTGCAGATGCAGGACCCCAAGAAGGATATCAACATCTACGTCAACAGCCCCGGCGGCAGCGTCACCGCTGGCCTCGCCATCTATGACACCATGCAGTTCCTCACCTGCGACGTCTGCACCTACAGCATCGGCCTCGTCGCCAGCATGGGCGCAGTCCTCCTCGCCGCAGGCACCAAGGGCAAGCGCTACGCCCTGCCAAACTCCGACATCATGATCCATCAGGTCTCCGGTGGCGCACGCGGCACCGCCAGCGATGTCGAGCGCACCGTCGAATACATGTTCGGACTCAAAAAGCGCCTCAACCGCATCCTCGCCCACCACACCGGCAAGTCCGTCGAACAAATCGAGCGCGACACCGACCGCGACAACTACCTGTCCGCCGCCCAGGCCGCCGAATATGGCCTCGTGGACAAAGTCCTCGAAGGCAAAAAAGACATCTCTGCTGAAGCCAAGTAACACATTCACTCAAAAGGGCGGGACTCAGACTCCCGCCCTTTTTTGTGCCCTTCACCCAATACCCAATCATGAAACTCGGCTTCGTCACCGCCATCCTCCCCGAACTCTCGTTCGACAACGTCCTCAACTTCGCCCGCCACGAAGGCTTCTCCACCGTTGAGGTCATGTGCTGGCCGTCACCTCGTTGACGAAGACCAAGTCCCAGGAAATCCTCGGCCACTGCGAGGATCAGGGCGTCAGCATCAGCGCCCTCGGTTACTACCCCAACATGCTCGATCCCGATGCCGCCGTCTCTCGCGCCGGCGTCTCCCATTTCAAAAAAGTCATCGCCGCCGCCCCCAAGCTCGGCGTCAACCTCGTCACCGGCTTCGTCGGTCGTGACTGGACCAAGACCGTCGATGAAAACTGGCCGCGCTTCCTCAAAATCTGGCAGCCCATCATCAAGTTCGCCGAAGACCATGGTGTGAAAATCGGCATCGAAAACTGCCCCATGTCCTTCACCCGCGACGAATGGCCCGCCGGCAAAAACCTCATGACCACCCCGGCCATCTGGCGCCGCGCCTTCAACGACATCGACTCCCCCAGCTTCGGCCTCAACTACGACCCCTCCCACTTCATCCTCCAGGACATGGACCCGCTCTGCCCCCTCGCCGAGTTCAAATCCAAGCTCTTTCACGTCCACGCCAAAGACGTCAAAATCAACCGCGCCGCCCTCAACGAAGTCGGCCGTTTCGACTTCCCCCTTCAGTGGCACCAGCCCCGCATCCCCGGCTACGGCGACATCAACTGGGCCGCCTTCATGGCCGAACTCATGCGCATCGGCTACACCGGCCCCCTCTGCATCGAAGTCGAAGACGACACCTTCGGCAAAACCCTCGAAGGCCGCATGCAAGCCATCAAAGTCGCCCGCAACATCCTCGCTCCGTTCTTTGGTTAACGTGCTCAATTTGGAACCGCCAAACTTCGGCTCGCCCGATCCCGCGTGAATCTCAGCTCCTCTTGATTTAAATCACCTCGCAGGTACAGCAAATTCATCTGATCTTTAAACAGATCCTGAAACACCGCATGCCTCAGCGTTAGCCCTCTCACCCCCTCCGGCATCTCCACCTCAAAAAATAACGTCACCGCCGGATCATCACTCTTCGCGCTCTCCGCATCCATCGCCCTCCCCACCCACTCCATCTTCGCAACCTTTCCTGCCGTATCTGTCACCACAAAATTCTTGGCCAGGTAAGCCTGGATCTCAGCGTCAAACTCCGCCGCTGGCGTCTTGTCCATGCGCAATTTCCGCTCGCTTTGGCGCACAAGCGCAAGCTCTAGATCGCTCACGAAAACCGTCAGACTGACCTCAAGCTTCTTCGTCTTCCCATTGTACTCCGCCTCCGCAGTCGAGGTGTGAACCGAATGCGCGTGCAGAAACGTTGCCACCAACAAAGAGAGAATGACCAGCAAGACGCGCATGGAGAGTGGACTTTAGTCTGCAGCATCACAGCTAGCAAGCCGGTCAATCTCCCAGGTTTGCCGCGTCTCTCCGGGAAATCAGATCGTGTCACCGGACGACTTCATGATACTCTGCCCACGTGAATTCCGCCGCCCCCACGTCCAAACTCCGCCGCTTCTGGCGTTGGACATGGCGCCTCGGACTCACAGGCATCATCCTACTGACCATCCTCATTGGCTGGGCATGGCATCAACGAGTGCCCATCGCGAATGCACTGCTGCGCCGCTTTTCAGGCAACATGCAGGTCGAAGTCGTCTCCCTCGACTGGCTGGACGGAGCCCTGCACGTGCGGGAGGTCAGCACCCTGCATCTTCCCAGCTCAAAACACATCTCAACCGTGGGCCATTTGGAATGGCGACCACGCTGGGGCCAGCTCTACCAGGGAAATCTCGGCGGCCTCAAAGTGGAGGATGCCGTGGTGGATGTACCTTTGTCGTGGCTGGTTCTTTCTCCGCCCCAGGCCGGCAGCCCGGCAGCAGGAGGATCATCCGTTCGCTGGCGGCTCGACTTGATTGATCTGGCACCCACGAAGTTCATCGTGCGCGATGCTGACTGGCAGCCCGTTGGCAGTGTGGTCATCACGCAGAAGGTGCAGGACTTGGAAGTCGGCGGCAGCAAATCCCCTTCGTTTAAATCCGTGATCACAGACCTGCAGCAGGCGGAGTGGCGCGGTCAGCCGGTGTTCAGCAGCATGCATTTCGAAACCGACATGCGTGGGAACGAGATCGACATCAAAAAAGCCTCGCTGCATGGCGGCAGTTTCGACTTGGCCTGGCTCCAGGAATTCGGCGCGAAACTGCCACCCTTCAGTGGTGGCGCGCAGTTTGAGTGGAACGGGCGCGACGTAAGGCTGTCCAGCGCTGGCTTGATCTCCGGCGGCACCCATGAGGTACACTTGAAAAATCTGCACCTGCAGCCGCTGACCGGCGAGGGCCAGATCAACGCCGCAGCCTTGGACCTGAAAGCGTCCCAGGATTTAAACGGCCTCTGGCATGTGGAACGCGGGCTGCTACAAAAGCCAGTCATCGCATGGACACCTGAACTGGAAACCGCCCTGCTGCCCAAAAGCGAATCCAAGCAAACGACCACCTGGCAGGCCAAGATCGATGCCTTGGAAGTGGAGGGCGGCACGCTTAAGCTGACCCCCACGGAACTGTGCCCCGTGGCGGGTGAGCTAGCCTGGAGCACGAGCTTGGAGTCACTGAACATTTCCTCAGAGGGACTGCGCTCCGCAGTGAAACAAAAACTGACGCTGGCAGGTGTGTCCCTGCGTTGGAATCCAAAAGACCCCAGCGTCCAGCTACCCCCGTTTGTTCAGGCGAAGTCGGCCACACTGGAGGTGGTGCCTGATAGCTTGCGCGAGTTATGGCAGGTGGAGTCGCTGGTGCTGACAGCCCCACGTTTGGCATTCACACCTGAAAACGGGCCATGGTTTGACAAGATCGAAACACCACCCGTAAAAACGTCGCTCAAACCTGCCCTGCCGTGGTGGAAGCATCTGCTGTTTGGCTCGCTGACAGTGACGGATGCCGAACTCGACATCGCAATGCAGTTGGCTGAACGCCTCGAATCTTCGATTCACTTCGCAATCACCACGGAGCAGTCAAAGCAGCACCTGCACATCGAAACGGCGCAGATGAGCATTCCCAAACGTTCAACCCTGCCGGTGTTGAATTTCGCAGATGTGGAGGTGCTGGCGGCGCTGCCAGAGATGTGGCGCTCACAACGTCTGGAGTCATTGAAGATCACTGAGGGGCACGTGGCAGTCGGAGACGCGTTGATGACTTTGTTTAGCGGAGATGCCGCAGTGGTTGAGAAAAAAGTAGATGCCACGGCCTCGCGTTGGACGGCAGGAATAATCGAAGTGGACAAGCTGTGCGTGACGCTGATGAGCATCGCGCCGGGTCTCCCGCCGGTGCATTTTGACGTCAACTTTTCTGCGAACGAAACGCCCCTGGACCTGGACGGCTTGGCTGAGAATGTGGAACCGCAGAACATCCAACTGACACGCCTGCGCATCCCCTCCCCTCACGAGCCGCTGCGCACCGTGGCGGAAATGGATGTCATTCAGGTGAGCTACACCCTCGACGGTCTTCTACACCGCCGCATTGACCGCGTGGAGATCGTCTCGCCACTCCTTTATGTGGGTGAGGATCTCTTCTGGTATGTGGCGAATTTTCGCAAAACAATGAAAGACGAGCCTCCTATGCCGGATGCGGCCTTTGGACCGCCCGCGCCACCAAAACCCACCGCCCCGGGCTGGCAGGTGGACACCCTGGCAGTGAGCGACGGCAAGCTGATCATCGCGCCAAAGGGCGTGCCGCTGGCAGGCATCAGCCGGCCGTTTCCCTTCAGCTTTACCTCGAAACTGGAAAGCGGCCAGCTCGACGCACAATTCGACATCCCGACGGACAATTACACCCTGAAGGATCTGAAACTGGAGTTTCTCGGCATGAAAGGGCAGGTGCATTTCAATCTGCCGATGAAGGACCGGAACAATAATCTGACTGAGACCTTCACCGTCGAACAGCTGCGCTGGAAACAGCTCCACTTTGAAAACGCCCACCTGAGCGTGACTTACGATGCACACGGCATCTATGGCCTGTTCGGCAGTTCGGCCTATGGCGGATATGTGAACGGCGCGTTCGACATCTACCTGGACGAGACCTTCACCTGGGACGGCTGGCTGGCGGGTACAGATGTGGATCTGCAGCCAGTGACCACCACGTTATTTCCAGAGTACTTTTTGATCGACGGCAAGGTGCAGGGCAAGATCATCGCCACAGGAAACAAGCACGAACTGTATCAGGGCGATGCAGAATTCCAAAATCGCTCGCATGGCCGGTTCAAAATCGCGGCGCTCAATGACCTCATCAAATCACTCCCCAAGGCGCTGACAGGCACCATCGGCGATCAAATATCCCGCATCGGACTGGAAACGCTGCGGGATTTCGATTATGAGAGCATTGATGGCAAAGCACGCTTCTACGGACGTGAGGGCCGCGGTCACCTGCGATTCTTCGGTCCAACGGGCTCGCGCAAGTTTGATGTGAACGTCTATGATCACCGCTGGAAAGCAGAACCACGCAAACCCGAGACCGCTGATGCATTGGCACGCTGAACGATTCATCCTTTGCCTTGCCGCATTCGCTCTGGCCGCATGCAAACTGCCCGAAGTGCCTATCACCACGCCTAAACCTCTCGAAGTGAACCTCAACATGCGGCTGGATGTTTACCAGTACCGGGGTGATGAACCGCAGGACAAGGAGGCCCTCAAAAACGCCAGCGAAACCACCGAGCGCATGCGCAACCGCATGCAGGAAATCCAGACTTTGAAAAACAACCAGATGGTCAGCGAGGATCATCGCGGCCTGCTGCAGATTCGTGAAGTGCCCTCCGGCAGCTGGGGCGCTCAGGTAAAAAAAGCCGTGGCTGCCGAAAATGAAGACCGCATGCTGCTCATGCGCCAGAAGGCCAAGGAGGCCAACCGCCCGCTGTTTGAGATCGAGGAAGAGCAGTGGCGCCTCCGCAGCCAGCAGGCCGACCCCGGCGAATGGATTGAGGTTCCAGGCACCACCCCGGGTTCGTTTCAGTTGAAACAGGTGCCAGCCAGAACGACTCCCCCAGCCAGCCAGCCAATCACCACCACGCCACCCATCCCAATCACGCCCAAGCCATGAAACTCATCCTTTTCCTGCTCATCTCGTTGTCCGTTGTTCTCGCCTTCACCAATCCCAACGAAGCTGAGTTCCGTTCCCACATGCAGCAAAAATACGGCATTGCCGGTTCGTTGAGCCTGAAGGTGGCCTCCATCTTCTCCGCTGGCACCAGCACCGGCGTGTCCCGTGACAACTACATCCTCTTCAGCCGCTACTACATCGGCGGTGACGGCATTCTGCCGCGCACGGATCTGGCCTGGGGCGTGGCGGGAAAATTTTATGACATTGACGAAAAGGACGCTAAGTGAGGACTTGCTTCATCTGCTGCCTTCATCCATGCGGCCGCCTGTGCCAGCTCGAATGCCGCCGCTCTTTTTTGTCCATAGCGCACAAAATTCACGGGGCCTTCCCATCCTCTTCCGCCCCGGCTTTTTGATTCGCAGGCAGTTCCACCGTCACACTCAGCTCCCAGGCACGGTTTTTGATGCACCAGACCAGCGCTCCCACACCGAGCACGCCCATGATAGCCAAATGCAGCATGCACCCGGTAGCGCAGCCGATTCCTTGAAACGAATCACGATAAGTGCGGATATTGGTTCTGACAGAGTCCCCCATACATGGCAACCTGTGACATCTTGGATTGGACAGCCAGCGATTGTCGTCGATTTTTGACCTGCCTTTCACCGATACCCCCACCCAAAACTTCCTGATCCGCCCATGTCACGCCGTGCCCAATCTGGAGTCCGCCCCACCCACTGGCTGGGATTGATCGCCATTCTCGCCGCCGTCGGTGGCGGTGGTTTCGCTTTGATGAACCGCACCATCGATACCATGACAGGAATCACCGAGCTCAGCGCCAGTGAATTCATGGAAAATGCCACCGCGCTGAGCGGCAATGAATACAAGGTCGAAGGCATCGTGGATGACCGGCTCGACAATTGGCGCAGCACTGAAGGCCGACTCTTCAGCCTGCAGATCAGCGAAGCCTCAGGCAATATTTTCGTTCCAGTATGGGTGCCGCCGGATTACAAAGGTGCCAACATTCAGCGTCGGCAACGTTACATCCTTAAAGTGCGCGTCTTGGAAACCGGCGTGCTCAAAGTGCTCGAACTCATCAAAGCGTAAACCCACACCGTCATGAAGCGCCTCATTCTCGCCCTCGTCCTGGCCGCGCTGTGTTCAGCCAGCGCCCAGGTGCTGCCAGGCAGCACCGGTGTCGGCGCTCCCCCGGCTAACACCACATCCAACAACAATTTCAACGTCGTCCCCGGCAGCGCCGCTGACCGCCAGACCGATTCGCAGACCGCGCTCGGCAGCATGCCCGTGGCAGATCCCGGCTCCGAAAACGTCGCCTTCAACGGCAAGCTCTGGAATGTGACCAACAACCGTCTCATGCGTTCACGGTTTGAGACCTATCTCTCCACACCCGAGGCCAACGGCCCTGAAGACCAGGCCTATCGCGATCTCATGGCGCAGATCACAGAACTGCTGGCCCCCACGCACAAGCAGGCACCAGACCCCGTCACCAAGGCTCAGGCCCGCGGGCCGGAAGTCATGAAAGCTTTTGCCCTGCTTCCGGAGGCCGGTGCAGCCAAAATCGACGGCGGCCTCTGCAATGCTGTCGCCAACGCGATCTGGGATGTCTGGACGGCACAGAAGCGCGTGAACGAACGCAAACTGGCAAACACTGCCATGATGGATCGCCGCAAGCAGCTCGAATGGAACGCGGAGATGGGAATGAGCAGCGCGCCGCTGTCCAAAAGCGGCCCCGCCTCCAAAAACGGCTCACAGCAAAACAATGCGCAGGCGCAGCAGACCAACAGCGCCACCGTCGGCCGCACCTCCGGCTACATCAAGGGCATCGCTGAAATCGAAGCACGCACCAAGCTCAACGAGACGGCCATGGGCCTCTCCGAAGTCACCAGCAAGATCCAGTTCCAGGCCCTCATCATCCAGATGTTCATGCAGCGCCGTTTTGAGCACGCCGTCATTGCCTGCCGCTTCTATCCCAATCTCTTCCGCGACGGCGAAAGCATCCTGCAGCTCGACAAGGACAGCGATGTACAAAAACTGCTCTCCAGCAGCTTCGGCGTACCTCCCACCGTAAGCATGATCGATGGCCTCTCGTTGGAAGCCATCCGCAGCGTTGACGAATCCCTCGTCTCATTCGAAAACCTCGTGGCCCGCCGGGATGTGGACAGCGCCAGCAACCGCCTGCTGGAAGCCTTTGGCGTCGGCGAATACCTGCCGCGCGTCCGCCGCCTGCCCATGTCTGAAAAGACCAAGGTGCTGGATTTCGTGCGCAAGAAAAACAAGCTGCTCTCCTTCCTCGAAATGAAGGACTATTCCAGCGCCGAAACCGTCGTCACGGAGCTACGCGCCACCTCCGACGACTTTGAATACGCCAAGCCCCTGGCCGCGATTCAGACCGCCAAGACCATGAGTAACCTCCATGTGAACAACGCCAATGCGGCGATGGGCAACAAGGATGCCGTTACCGTCGAGGCGGAGATGAAAGCTGCCGCTGAAATCTGGCCTACCAATCCCCGTGTCACCCAGCTCAGTGAAAATATGATGCAGTCCACGGACAAGAAGTCCCAGGCGCTCATGGAATTCGACCGCCTCCTTAGCCAGCGCAACTACCGCCAAATTTTCGAGAACAAAGCCCCGTTCATCGCCGCTGTGGACGGTGATCTCGCCCGCAAACAGCAGCTTGAAAAAGTTCTCAATGACATGGGTCGGCTGGAACTCATCCTCGGCGGTGCCAGGGAATTGGCCGCCAGCAGCCCGCCTGCCGCATGGGAAAAAGTGGACAAAGAATCCAAGCTCTTCCCCGACGATCCCGTGCTCAGCAAGCTGCGCGCAGATCTCAGTGTGAAGGCCAGCGAATTCGTCACCGCCATCGAAAACGCCCGCCAGCAGGAGGAAAAGCAGCAGGTAGGCTCCGCGCTCGCCTGGTATTTAAAGGCCAAGAGCATGCATCCGCTCAGCGAAATGGCCCGAGATGGAATCAAGCGCCTAGTTGAAGTCGTTAAAGTCGGCGACCAGCCACCGCCCACAGACCCCGAACCGACATCCGCGCTCAACAATTAAGCCGGTCTGCTCAGCGATACTTCGACAATCCTTCGAGGTACTGCTGGGCAAGTTCGGTCTGCGGCCGGGTAAAAAAATCAGCGGCGGCGGATGACTCCTCCACTTTCCCGGCAGCGAGGAAGACGACCCAGTCCGCCACCTTCCGCGCAAAGCTGATCTCATGCGTGGCCAGAATGATGCACCTCCCCCGTCATCACAGGGTCCAGAGCGGAAGTCGGTTCATCAAGCAGCAGCAGCCGTGGTTTCGGTGCCAGCGCCCTGGCGATGGCCGCACGCTGCTGCTGGCCACCTGAGAGCTGGCTCGGCCGTTTGTGCTCGTGGCCTGCCAGGCCAAGGCGGTGCAGCAGTTCCAGCGCACGCTGTGTCGCCTGCGTTTCGGACATGCCATGCACCTCCAGCAGCGGCAGCGTGATGTTTTGCAATGCCGTGAGATGCGGAAACAGATTGTACCCCTGAAAGACAAATCCATTCCCGCGCCGCTCATTCAGCGCACCCTCCTCATCATGCGGCAGCGTGCGCGCGTCGATGCTCACGTGCCCGTCATCCGGCACCAGCAGACTGCCGAGCACACGCAGCAGCGTGGACTTGCCTCCCCCCGAAGGCCCCAGCAGCGCGATCACCCGTGCTTCGTCACCCGTGGCAAACGATGCTCCATCCAGCGCCGCATGCGCACCATAGCGCTTGGTCACCTCATGCGTTTCAAGTTTCATACGCAAACCTCCCTTCCAGACGCCGTGCCACATGCGAAAGCGGCAGCGTCACAACAAGATACGCCAGCGCCAGCGGCAGATAGCCCTCCAGCGGCGCAAAATTCGCAGCGTTCATGATCTTCACCTTCTGCACCAGCTCCTCGATGCCGATAACTGAGAGCAGCGAAGAATCTTTGATCAGCGAAACCAGCTGACCCGTGGTTCCCGGCAGCGCACGCCGCAGCGCCTGCGGAATGATCACAAAACGGTAGGTTTGTGCCTTGCTAAAGCCAACCGCACGCGCCGCTTCAAGCTGTGATGCACTGATGCTTTCCACCGCACCCCGAAAGATTTCCGCCAGATACGCCCCTTCAAAACAGCCCAGCAGTATGATGCCCGTAAAGAGCGGCTGGTCGATGTTCAGCGCCTGAGCGATGATGTAATGGCCGATGAGCAGTTGCACCAGCAGCGGCGATCCGCGCACCACTTCAACCACACTGCCGCATCCCATACGCACCGGCAGCCACCGCGCACGCCGGCCCAGCATGAGCAAAAAACCGAAGGCAATGCTGACGACCATCGCCACAAGCGAGAGCCCCATCGTGCTCAGCCAGCCATAGCAGAACTGCTGCCGATACTGCCACACCCCGCTCCAATTCCATGGATAATCCACAGCCGAAAACACCCCGTAAAATGCCGCCGAAGCGGCTGCGAACAACACGAGCGCATAAACTGCGTAGCGCGTCTTCGTGGCAGAAATGGCATGTGCGTCTGGCAAGGCGCAGTGATTTACGCCGGAAAAGCACCTTTTGTCCTGCTGAATTTATTTCATTGCTGAGTCGAGCCTATTCTTGTTCTCGCCCAAGGACTCATGGGCAAATGAGTTTTTTGGAAACCGACTTAACTGCCATGGTGATGCATGGAGGCGAATGAGACCTGATCTCGATGAATGGGATCATGCCAAATGATGGTATTTTTATGCCCATTGCGACCACGGATCCCTGCATGGGACAGGTTTCTGCTTGGAGAGAAAATACCCCCAGGCTTCTCTTATGCGTCATCTTTTCCGTTCCTTGTTTTTAGCACTATGCTTGTGGCTCTGCCCCAGCACTTACGTTCACGCAGACCCCGCACTGCTCACCTGGGATGGCACGCCGTCCACGGTGGGAGTCATCGACAACGTGGCAGGCACATGGAGCACAGTTCCCTCCAACATGACTTGGTACAATACCCTCTCTCTGGCCCAGTTTGGTTCTCTGAATTCCACCCTGGGTGCCACCATCACCGTCAACGAGGCCATCAGCGTTGCCGGTATCAATTTTCTGCCGCTCAATGGCACGCTCACCGGGGACGGCTTTGTGTTCTCGGGCACCGGGTCAGTCAATCTCGGCAGCGGTGCCTCCATCAATATTTCGACGAACGCTTCCAACAGCAGCGGCAGATACGTGCGCTTTAATGTGCCTGTCATCGGCAACAACCTGACGGTGGCCAAGGCAGATGGTACCCTTCAGGCGTTTTTTGACTTGGCGGTCGCCAACGCCAATTTGACAGGAACGCTCACCCTCAAAGCCTCATCTGCAGGCGGCGGCATCTTTGCCGTTCTCAGGCCGGCGAACATCACAGGTCTCTCGGACATCGTCGTGGAAAGCGGTTCCACGATTTATTTCAGCGTGACCAACGCCAACTTCACGGTTCCCACCACCATCGCAGGCACCAGCACGCCGCCCATCCGCTTGGACAGCTCCGGCAACACCTTCACCTCGACCGCCACCATCACCCTCAGTGCCACCGCGCGGTTTCACACGAGCGTCAATGTGGTTGCCACCACCATCAACGCCGCCATTACCGAGACGGCCGGAGGCAGCAAGAATTTCCAACGCAGCGCCACCGTTGCCGCCAATTCCACCTCTTTAGTGACGATGACCTACGCAGGAGCCAACAATTACACCGGCACCACCACTTTCGGCACCTTGACGAGTCTGCTCAGCACCAGCGACACCGGTGAAGGCGGAGTGAATGTTTTAAATTTCGCCTCGGCCACGGCCCCGGATAACAATATCTTCTACAACAACGTCACGGCCAACACCCTGACCCTCGTCGGTGGCACGGCCTCCGCCACCACCTTGAAGATGGTCGGTGCCATGGGTGAGACCAACAGCCAGACTTTTTCAGGACTCATCCTGCAGCAGGGCAGCACCGGAGTGGAAGTCATTTCAGATGTCGGAGGCACCGCCAATCTCAATCTCGGCGCGATCACCCGCACGGCCTTCACCGCCCTTTCCATCAAGGGGCCTGCCAGCGGCAGCATCACCGCCACATACGGCGGATCGTCTGACACTTTCATGGGACCCTGGGCCACTTACATCGTGGGAGATGGCCTCAATGCCAGTTGGGCCTCCCTTGTCGGCGGTAAAGTCTCTCTCTATACCGGAAACCTCGACTACGTGACAGGCACCGCAGTTGGCTTGGTATCAGGATATGCCGCAACGTCCCACCTGCGGGTGTCCTCCTCCTCCACGGGAGTAGTCACTTCTTCAGGCACGACCAATATCGCCACCGTTTCCATGACTGATGCCAGCAGCGCACGCACTCTCGACATCGGCAATGGAAACACGCTGCGATTGGCCGCGCTGGGCGGCATCCAGGTGGTCAAAGGCTCTCAAGACTTCACAGTGGGCACCTTGGGAGACACCAGTGTTTTAATGGCGGGCGGCACATCCACCAATGTGGCGGGAGAGCTCTACCTGACCAATCTCTCCTCCACCGGCAGCCTGATCATCAACTCGCTGATCAGGAACAACGGGACGGGAGCCACGACCTTGATCCTCAATGGCACCGGTCGCACGATCCTCACCGCAGCCAGCGACTTCACCGGCAATGTGCTCGTCAACAGCGGCGTCCTAGAAGTGCGCAACAACACCGCCCTGGGCGTGGTTTCCACCAGCCTGACCAAAATCATGACCGGTGCCTCCCTAAATATCTCCGGGGGTCTCACGCTGGCGGAGAACTTTCAGATCAACGGTCACGGCATCGCCCTGGACGGGGCCATCCGCAGCCTCTCCACCGGCAACAACATCACCGGCATCCTCCGCGCCCAGTCATCTACACGCATTGCTTCGGACATCGGACTTCTGACCTTGAGCGGCGGCATCGTCGCCCAGACGACCAACATCGCCCTTTTTTTCTCCGGGGCTGGGAACACGGAAGTCACCGGCACCATCACCGGCACCACTCCCATCCTCTTCAAAGACGGGCTGGGCACACTCACCCTGAGCGGCAGCAGCACGAATGGGGGGATCACCACGATCACCAATGGAACGCTTAAGTTGAACTTCAGCGGCGCGGCCGCCCCCGCCGCCAACATTCTCTACACCAATGGCGGCACCGTCGGTGCCCTCTCCATGAGCAACGGTTCCACCTTCAGTGCGACGGGTAAGGCCTCCACCGTCAACAGCCAGGCATTCACCACCTTGACCTTCACCAGTGCCGGCAAGTACCGCATGTCAGTCGATCAAAACAACGCGACCAGCATCAACGTCAACTTCACCACGATCAGCCGTGCCGTTGGAGCCATTGTGCAATTTGACAGCACCACGCTCGCTGGTTTCACCACGACCTCTGGCACGACGAATGCGCTGCTCACGGGCACCGGCGGGGTCGCTTACGCCACAGTCGGTCTCAATGACTGGGCCGCTACCGCCACTGCAAATGCCTCCAGAAATATCGTCGGCTTGTCCACCATCAGCGGCGGCTACACCACCGCCAGCATCAGCGGCAATGCCGACATCACCGCCAGCGCTAGCATCAGTGCGGACACCGCTGTGTCCAGCCTTCGGTTCAACACCAGCACCGGAGCCCTCACCACCTTGTCGGACACGACCGGAGGGACCAAATATTTGACCACCGGCGGCATCCTTGTCACTCCTGCCGTGGGGGCGAACGATGTCCTCATCTCCACTGGCGCCTTGCGCGTCCCCTCGGGAGCTTCCGAACTCGTCATCATCCAAAACAACACACAGGGCACCCTGCGCATCAGTGCCAGAATCACCAACAGTGCTGCTGCCACACCGGCGGCAACCACCGTCGTCAAGGCCGGCCCGGGCACCGTCATCATGGAGGCCGGCGTCATCTACAATCAGGGCACCTTCACGACTGCTTATTACACGGGCGCCACACGCGTTGAGGAAGGAACCATGCAGTACGTCTCCACGCTCGCTGGAGGCACCACGCTTCTGTATCCGGTTTACTCCGCTACAGACTTTATCCTGGGGGCGGGTGGGACGAGTGGGAAACTGGTCATCGGCAGTGGCTCTTCCGCCATCAATCTTTGGGGCGGCCTGAGCACCGAGGGCTCGGGCACCACCAACACGGTCGTGGGCGGATCTTCCACCCTGTCAGGCTTCACCAGTCACAAAGCCGGTGTCGTGCGTGACTTTCGCAATGGCATCATTGGTGGCGCTGGCCAGAACGAAAACAACCTGACCCTCACCCTCTACGACGGCACCCTCCAGCTCGGCTCCAGTAACACCTATGTCGGAAAGACCACCATCACTCTGGATGTCCTCGAAGTTCAAAAGCTGGCCAACACCGGGCTCGCAAGCTCCTTGGGCACCGGAGATTTTGACGCCGCAAGTTCCATCATCGACCTGGCGGTCGGGGTTGGAGCGGTCACTGGCACCACCATTTCTGGCACGCTGCGCTACACAGGCAGCACCGATTCAGTCACGAACCGGGTGGTCAGTCTGACCAACAGTGGAACCGTCACCAAAACCACATTCGTCAACGGCAGCATCGAGAACACGGGCACGGGAACGGTCAAGTTCACCACCGCCTTCACCGCTGGCGGCACCAATACCGCCCTGCGTACTCTGACCTTGGGTGGAACCAACACCGGCGACAACGCCATCGCTGGCATGGGGGATGCCACCTCGGCTCCCACAGCCCCTGGCGTGAAACTCGCAAAGACCGGCACGGGCACGTGGATCATGACCGGTCCCAGCACTTACAGCGGTGGCACCACGGTTTCGGCAGGCACTCTGCTGGTCGGAAATTCCAGCATGATCGGCTCCGCTACGGGCACGGGTGCAGTTGACGTGTCTGCAGGCGCCACCCTAGGCGGAAACGGACGCATTGAAGCCGCCGCAGACAAATCCATCACCCTTTTGGGAGGCACCCTCAGTGTCGGCATTCCTTCCGCCACCAGCGCAGGAATGCTGCAAATCGTCACCTCGGGCACCGGCACCCTGAGTCTGGATCAAAATTCCACCATCGTCCTCGATCTCTTTTCAGGTGTCGGTCAGGACAACACGCTCAATGCCAGCGCCGCCGACATCCTGGCTGTCAGCGGGACCTTCACTCTAGGCACGGGCACGATCCTGAAAGTCTCCAATCCCAACAACCTGACCAGCTTTACTGCGAACGATCAATGGAAGCTCTTTGATTGGAGCAGTCTCTCCTCACCCGTCACAGGCACCTTCGCATCCTTTGATCTCCCAACGCTCGGCAACAGTCTTCAATGGGACCTCACCCAGATCTACACCACCGGCATCCTCCTCATCGCTCCCGCTCCTGAACCCTCACGCCTTCTCCTGCTGTTCCTGGCCCTCGCCACCATGGCCACCCGCCGTCGCAGGTTCGTTGGCGCGGATACACGATGACTTCAAAAGGGTGACACCTGCCGGCGGCACCACCTTGACGCCGCAACTTCCTTCATAAGGACCGTATAACTTCCGTTCTCTGTTCAACGTTCTCAGACGTCCGAACCTCCAAAAACAGCACCACACCACGTGCAATGCCCTCAGCAACCCGGTCACGGTAAGCTGCCTGTTTCAGCCGCACCGACTCGCTGGCGCTGGTGATAAATCCGCACTCCACCAGCACCGCCGGACACGCCGCCCGTGCCACCACAGCATAGTCACGTGCCTTGATGCCACGGTTTTCCGCCTTCGTCGCGCGGCAGACCATGCGCTGCACGATGCCGGCAAACTCAACCCCGTCCCCCGCTTTGGGCCCCTCGCCTGCACCAGCCGACACCAATCGTCGCGCCGACAATAACTTGGATTCAGCAAAATAAGTTTCAATCCCCTCCGCCGCGCTGCCCTCACCATCGGTATTGAGATGCACACTGACAAAGGCCGCCGCCTGATGCGTGCCCGCCAGAGCCGCCCGCTCATCCAGCGAAAGGAAGCTGTCGCCGCTGCGCGTCATAACCACCCGCACCCCGGCAGCTTCCAGCTCCTTTTTCAACCGGTTGGCGATGTCGAGGCTCAGATTTTTTTCAATCACCCCGTTGGCCACCGCCCCGCCGTCATGCCCGCCGTGCCCCGCATCCACCACCACCAAAGGGGCCGTTGCATTCCACATCCGCTGGCTGGGCAGGGGCTCAGCCGCCTGCCGCTCTTCCAGCCAAACGAGAGAATAGGCACTGCCACCAAGGGCCGAAAAGGCGACCAAGGTCTGCAGGCTCAGGGCAATGGAGCGATAAAATTTCAAAAAATATATTCGGAAATATAAAATATTTGTTTGAATTAACAATCAAATTTTCTACAATAGCCATATGAAGACGCCCTGCCTTTCATCCTATGTGCTGAGATCTCTCGTGCTTTGCTCGGCAGTCCTTTTCGCTCTGCCACTCCAGGCAGTGACCAATAACTTCAATCAGCCACCCCCTCCTGGCTACCCCGCCCCCGGCGCAGGCCTCCAGCAGCCCTCCGCCAGAGCCACCCGCCAGTCTGCCGCCGCCATCCAGGCACCCGTCGGCCGTCCTCAGTATACCCGGCCCCCCGGCTACACCTACCCACCGCCCCC
>NCCR01000210.1 GCA_002279765.1 Verrucomicrobia bacterium 12-59-8
GCCAAACCTTCGGGGTCGTAAGCATGCACCAGTAAATTATCTGTTAAAATTTCCTGCAGGGTGGATGTTGAGGGATCATTTGGGTTCATGAGTCAATGACGGGTTTGAAAAGATTGTGTTGAGATAAAATTTGCCGGTGGCGGGATCTCTTTTGTAGTGGGCGAAAAATCTTCCATCTTTTAAATTCGTGGAACGACTTCCCGTGGGGTTCGCGGCAGTTCCTATGCGGGTTTGCCCTTTGACATGCTCCATGTAATTTGGCCCCAATGCTGATTCTAACGAAACATTTTTCACGGTGAATGTATCATCACCGCAGCCGTGCAGTGCATGTTCGTCATCCGGGCATTGCATATGTGAAAATTGTCTTTTAATGAATGCGCTCCTCAGGAAAGCATGCATCCCATATCTCTCTCAGTCTTTCTTGGACATCGTTTTGAGACTCCATGTCCTCACCGGTCCATTTTTCATAGATCTTGGCGGTGACAACACCAGGATGATTAATGGCTACATGAAGTTGTTGCTTGAACTCCATGGCCAACTGAGAAGCTGGCGAAGCTTTTTTGCACCAGAGGGCGAGCTTTTCCAGCAAATAAGCATCATGGTCCAAATATCCAGAGATCAGATACTCCAGGGCTGGCTTTTGTGAGGTTGTATTCATCGCTTTATGGGGTACATGGTGTGAATGTGGTATTCACCGGTTCCGGGATCTCGAACAAAAATGGCTTTTATGAATCCGCCGACAAGGTTAGTGTCATAATTGGTGCCGGGATTGCTGGGTGGTCCTGTGCGGCTTTTTCCTCTGACGTGTTCTAGATAGTTCTGCCCAAGGGCTGATTCGAGTGAAATATTATCGATAATTACTGTGTCGACTGGATTCGAAGGATCATCTTTGGTCCGTTGTTTAGCATCTTCTAACGCAGCTTGGAACTGAGGACTGCTTTCCACTTTTTTCAATGCCTGGGTCATTGCTCTTTCACTGGTAAATTGAGTGGCCTCAGGAGTGGGTTTATGATTTTTTCCTTGGCGCACTCCATCTTCTCTTGTCTGAGACATAGGGTCGACAGTATGTTGGACGCGGTCTTCCAGCTGCCCTAGCGTCACTTCCGGGCCATGACGGTCCCAGGCATGCCCTTGAGCCTTCAAGCGCCGTACGGTGTCTTTGATCGCATCATCAGGAATCGCCTGTGCATCAGGCGTAAATTTGTCGGCTGTTGGGTGATCGGGTTTGTCGCCGTGTGGAGGATGCCACTCGCGGTGGGCGGGATTGGTGGCGTGCGGGTCATACCCCGGCGGCGGCCCCTTGGGCAGTTCGGTGCCATAGTGAGAAGCGGCGAGGATTTCACGGAACCGATCGAGCTGTCTTCTTTGCGCGGCGGTGAGGGTGCCGTTGGCTTCAGCAGCAGCGAGATCATTGACGCGCTGCTGGGCGATGGCGCGCTGGGCGTGCGCCATTTGGTGGGCTTCATCGGCGTTGAGAGTGCCTGCGGCAGCCTTGCCTGAGAGATCCTGAATGGTTCTTCGTGCGTCGGGGATCGTGGGCAGGGGGCCTCGATCACGGGGTGCTGGGCGCGCCAGTGTGGCCTGGGCTTTTGCCAAGGCTGCCGCAGTCGTGGGATGGATTTTTTCACCACGTGCCTCGAGGGTGGCCTTTTGGGCGAGGATGTTGGCCTCGGTTTTTCTGGCAAAGGTTTTCTCGGCAGCGTCGAGTTCCTGCTGCTGCTCCAGGCTCAGCGGGGTTTTCTGGGCTTTCAGCTTTTCGATGGTCTGGCTGGCGGCGAAGGCTTCATCGAAGCTGGGAATCTTATTGGAAGTGGTAGTATCTGGTATTGATGGCTCTGCTGCTGGCGGCTGCTTTGTTTCGTCCAGGGGCTTTCCGTCCTCGGGTGCATCGGACTGCGTCTGTTCAGGGCTGTTCCTGGCATCCTGGTGCGTTTTCATGGCACCGCCGGCTCCGCCCATGAGGACGATGGCACCGATGAGCTGGGGTGAGTTCTTGATGAAGTCAGCCGCGACCTTGCCGAGGTCGGCGTCGTGATTGGTGGCCAGCGCGGACATCATCTGGCTGAAGAGCTCGTCTGGCAGTTCCTGGGGGATGTCTGCCAGGGCGTGCTTTGGAACGTTGAGCAGAAGGTTTTTCCAAAAGCCCTGGGCGGCTTCTTTGGCGGTCTGGGTGCCGGCTTTGGAGGCGAGGGCGGCCTCAAAGCCGGTGCGGCCGCCGGCTGCCGTGAGAAACGCGGTGGCAAGGCCGGATGCCAGCGCGAAGGGGGCGGTGGCCATCCATGCCTGGGCATGCGTCTTGCCTTCATCGCGGAGTTGCCCGTAAGTTTCCGCGTACTGGAGGCCTGCGGTCTGGGCTCCGGAGATGGCGGACATGGTGCCCAGACCTCCGCCGAGCCCGCGTGTGAGGAGCAGTGAGGCGGCCATGGGGCCGATCATGCCGGCCACGTGGCCAAAAATGGCGGAGGCGGTTCCGGAATTTCCCCCTTCAGCGGAAATGGGGGCCAGGAAATCGCTGCCGCTCTTGGACCAATCGGCGGCTGTTTCGGAGGCACCCGGGATACCTGCCATGCCTGCCAGACCTGCGGCCATGGTTCCCATGTTGCCGAAGCCGACGAGCAGATTGCGCAGGACATTGTCCGTGGCCTTGCTCCAAAGTCCGCGCTGGTTCATCTCCTTGAGATACTCGTTGGCCTGCTCCGCCTCGGAGCCCTGGCGCGGCTTCTCGGACTGCCACTTCTGGAAGGAGGCGATGCCTGGGATCCACTGTGCGGCACGGGTGCTGCCGGCCTGCTTGAGGATGGGGAGCATGGCCTGGGCGTAGGCCTGCTGCAGGCGCGGCAGCTCTGCCATGGCGCGGGCTTTCTCTGCCTCGCTGGCACCACTGGCTGCCACCACGGCGGCGTATTTTTTGTCGTTGTGGATGAACTCCGGGGCGACGTGCAGGCTGCCGTCAGACAGGACGGCAGAGCCGAAGCCCTCCCTCTTTGGAGTGCTTCCATCCCAGTCGTATTTTGCGTAGCGCCCGTCGTTCAGGTAATGCAGCCTCTTCGCATCCCAATAGGCGCTGACATGTTCGTGATTGTTGGGATCGAGACCGACTCTTTCCATCTGGGCTTTCCATTCAGCCTGCTTTTGCTCTTCGGTTTTGCCTCGGGTTTGCGGCAGCTTGCTTTCACGGCTGACTGCAATTTTGGCCGCGCGCAGATTGTCCACGCGGTCTCTCGTTTTAAACGCCTGGATTTTATCCATCACGGGCGCCTGCCGCCTGTCTTTTTCTTTCTCGAGCTCCTGCATGCCGGCCTCGTACTGCGCACCGCGATCAGGATGCTGCTTCTCCAGATCGGCACGGCGCTGAGCGATCTCGGCATCCAGTGCGCGCAGGGATTTCGCATGATCCGCCATGCCGTTGGCTTCCAGTTCGGCCAGCTGAGTCTCCCGCTTCTGACGGGCTGTATCGGCCTCGTACTGGGCGCTGGCTTGTTTCAGTGCCTCAACAACTTTGGGCTCATACTCTGTTTCAGCAGGCGTAGTGGTGGCAGCGGGTAGTGCCTGCTGCGGTGAGGGCGGCGGCGGTGAGGGCGGCGGCGGTGAGGGCGTGCCAGTCTGCTCCGGGTGATCAGCCTGAGTTTGCGGCGGTGATTGTGGTTGTGATGGCTGCTGCTGCTCAGGCTGTGGCGTGGCAGGTGGGGATGGCTGCTGTGCAGCGCTCTGCGGAGTGGGGTCGGCGGGATTGGTGGAGGGCTGCTGGCCTGCGGTGGGTGGCTGATTGCGGAGAGTGGATTCTGCTTCCACTCGTGGGGCTTCTTCGGTGCTTTGTGGTGATGTGGCGGCGACTGGGGGTGTCTGCTGCGGCTGTGCAGGAGGCTGAGATGGCGCAGGCGCGGGGGATGGCTGGGAAGTGCTCTGCGGATCAGGGGTGGCGGACTTGGCGGCGAGTTGCCGTGCGGCAGCTGCTTGCTGGCGCTGAGTTGGGGAGGGCAGCGCCCTGAAGAAGAGCGGGGTGGTGTTGGCGGGCTGGCTGGGATCTGCCTGTTCGGGCGGCCGATAGGGTACCTTGACTGCCTGCTGGGGCTGAGATTGCTCAGGCGGGGTGCCCGTGATGGGCAGCTTTTTGCGCAGGTAGGTGGGGAGAGCGAACAGGGATGGAGGTGTCGGAAACATGGCGGATGCGTGGCCGCAGGGCGGCGGTGGCACCTTTCGTGTTCTTCACAGCGTCGGGTTCGTTGGGGGATCGAAAAAAGGATTGGGCCTAGATTTGGGAATGCAACTTGAAAATGTGTATATGTGGTATAAAGTGGTATTCGGATGACGGTGGAAGATGGCTGGATGCAGGGGCTGGCGTGGGAGTGATGCGGGTGTGTGCACGGCAGGCAAGCAAACCGGTGTTTCGAATTTCGGAGGCCTTGCTTTTCAGGCAAGGTGTGGCAAACAGCCTAGGACATCCTCAGGACAGTCGCATGCCTACCGAATTCGTGGCCCCCGGATGCCTCCCATCACTGCGTTGGAGGCCTCGAGGTGCCGGTGAACAGGGAGAAGCACTCCGAGGAGGGCAAGGTGCTGGCATGTTCAGTGAGACGTAGATTCGCTTGGCTCCGCCATCAGCGTCGCCGGTGCATGAATGACCTGCAGCCGCAAGTGTGAGAGCGCTGGCTGAAGAGACTTCATAACGCCGCTTCAACAAAGGAGGGTTCGGAATCGAGCAGCTGTCCTGACTTTATTTTCCAAATAGGCTGGCACGTCCCGCGCTATTGGTTGGCGCGTGGGTTCATTTCCAGCCAATTTCGTTAAACTCCTATTCCAATGGCTCTTTGGTGGTCAGTCCGCGATCATGCCGGTGCGTGCGCGTTCTGCATCCAGTTTGCCTTGGTCCAAAGTATGTCGCAGAAACTTGCGCGCAGTTTGGGGCGTGCCTCCGCGCCGGACAAGTTCCTCCAATGCGGCATCGCGGGTCAGCTTTCCTGCTTCCACCTGATCCACGAGCGCTAAAGCAGCCTCGAACTCACCTTCGATTTCCTCAATGGGACGATCATATTCTAGTCTTGAAAGATCAAAGCTCATAGCTAGCTTATCTTGTTCAATTCTTGTCTTAAAGGCTATTCTGAAAATCAGTCCGCGATCATGCCGGTGCGTGCGCGTTCTGCATCCAGCTTGTCTTGGTCCAAAGTATGTCGTAGAAACCTCCTAGCAAGTTGCGGGTGGGAACCGCGCCTTATCAGCTCTTCCAATGCGGCCTCGCGAGTAAGCGTTCCTGCTTCCACTTGGCCCACAAGCGCCAAGTCAGCCTCAAGGTTGGCTGCCACTTCTTCATCAGTGATGCTGCGTTCAAGGAAATAAGGGTCATTTTTCATAATCATAGCCAACCTATTTTTTTCAATTCTTGTTCCAAAGCCTTTTGAATGCGAGTAAATTCTGATCCTTTCCATTGAGTGAAGCTCGATCGAGGATCTTTGAGCGTTTTATCCAGCTCCGCCAGCATCTCCGGATCACCGGAACGCAAAGCTACAAACTGGGAATACGCACGGCAGAAGATTTCTTCAGGATCGGTATAGTAATCCAGCCTGCGGTTACGCTTGATGATGCTCTCCCAAGCTGCGGTGTCACGCGCAACATCTCGAATGCGCAGCAAGGCTTCCGGGCTGAGTACATTCTTGGCTATGTGATGTCCTATTTCGTGGGCACCGGTCAGCAGGGGATCAAAGATGTCTGGTCGCACGCTGGCGCTGCCGTTGAGGTATTCGCCATCGTTCGAATCGTCAATCACGACATCGTTGATGCTCAAGGGTGAAATGGAACCATCATCATGGGCGTAGTCACACAACAGAGCCACCTTGCGAAGTAACTCTCCGAAGGGGCCTCTGACTGCGGTGCTGATCTTGTTGCTCATCAGACTTCTTCGATTGGGGCGCTTTTCGATCAAGGCGATGCTTTCTGCTCGACGTTGTTCGGAGCTCTTGGCGATGGCAGGCAAGGTGTCAGATCCTTGGTGGGATTGGGAGGCTTTGGTGAGGGAGTCACCGTAAGAGGGGCTCGCGTCATGGACGGCCTGCTGTTGGGAAGTTTTTCCTTTCGGAATTAACTCTGTGAGCGAGGTCTGGGCATTGACTTCCTTTCCGTTCGCACTCGACTCCGTGCCGAAGAGTTGTCCGTCTGTCGCATCAGCGTGGGATGAATTGATATCATCCGCATTTCCTGGGCTGTTTTGCTTTCCCCCGGGGCCGGGTCTGGCGAGGATGGCCTGGGCATCTGCCAGGGCCTTGGCGGTGGTGGGGTGGAGTTTTCCGCCGCGCTTCGCAATGCCTGCCTGCTGATTGAGGATGTTTTGCTCGGTTCTCCTGGCGAAGGTTTTTTCTGCGGCATCCAGCGTCTGCTGCTGGTCCGGGCTCAGAGGGGATTTTTGGGCCTTGAGCTTGTCGGCGGTGTTGCGTGCCGCGATTGCTTCTTCGAATGTGGGGACCCGGGATGGGGGCGTTTGCGGTGGTTGGCCCGAACCCGGCTCACTTTTAGTGGTAGATTGTGGTATTGAAGGTTGTGATGGCTGGCTGTCGGTGGCCGGGGGCTGCGACGGCGAACCGGGGGGGCGTGCTGGCGCGCTGCTGGTTTCTGCGGGTGGCGCCCCATCCACGGATGAGGTGCCTGCGGGCGGTGTGACGCCTTGGGTGGTGGCGGTGTCTGCGGGTGGGAGGGGGCTGCTGGAACTTGCCGTGGAGGACGTGGTTTTGCCTGGGGGGGCGACGATGTCCGTGTTTCCCTCAGGGCGGGGCCGGGCCAGGGTGGCCCGGGCGGCCTCCAGCGCCTTCGCGGTGGTGGGGTGGAGTTTTCCGCCGCGTTTCTCAATGCCGGCCTGCTGCTTGAGGATGTTGTCCTCCGTTTTTCTGGCGAAGGCCCTCTCCGCCCCGTCCAGCTCCTTTTGCTGATCCGCGCTTAGCGGGCCCTCCTGGGCCTTGAGCTTGTCGATGGTCTGTTTGGCCGTGCCGGCTTCCTCAAACGTGGGCACGGGGAGGGCGGCGGGCGGAGTTGACGATGGTTGACCGTTGTTGACGGTGGTTGACTGTTGTTGGCTGGAACCAGAGGGGGTGGCTGTGGAATTGGAGGTGGTATTTGGTGGTATTTGAGGCTGCGATTGTGGCTGGCTGGTCTGCGCGTTGTTGTGGGCGGACTGGGCGATGTGCTCGCCGCCGGCACCGAGGATGCCGGAGGTGGCGATGAGCTGGGGGAGGCCGGTGAAGAAGTCTGCCATGGCCTGCTTGATGTCCTTCTTCTCCGCGTAGGCGGAGGAGAGCTGGCTGATGCCTTCGTCGAGGACTTCCTGGGGGATTTCATCGAGGGTGCCGCGTGCGAGGGCCTGGGCGCCGTGGGCGGTGGTGGCGGCGTAGGCTTTGATGGCGTCCTTTTTCTGAGACGAGCGCTGAGATCGCTCAAACTCAGTCAATGATTTCAGCCCAAAAGAAGCTGCTGTTGGCGTATTGATCGGGCAGATTGCGGAGAAAGGGTTCCCCGTCTTTCGGATAATAGATGTGTCCGTGATCGCCGACCGCTCCAACCTTTTCGAATCGGTACTGATAGTTTGAATCATTGCAGACCGCACGTCCTTGCTCGTCCAGAGTCCAGGTTCCAAAAAGCTTTCCATCTGGGTAGTCTGGGTTATAACCGCGAATTTCGACTTTCATGATAAGAGTGGGGATCAGTGGGTTTCGTTGAAGAGGACCGGAGAGTGGAGGTTGTAATCTTTTGGCAGGTGCTCCTTGATTTCTTCCAAGGTAAAGTTGCCATACTTGCCGCGCTTGAGCAAGGCCTTGGCGCGGGCAAAGAGTCCGTCCAAAGCGCCATTCTGTAAATGGGGGCGGAGAGATTCCCGGATGGTGGACTCATTGTCAATCAGGTGCTGCAGGCGCATCTTATTGGCCAGGGAGATGTTATGGCCTTCACGCGGGCCATGGTATGGTTTTTCGACGACGCTTGGATTGTCGGGCAGTGAGAGGCCGTTGTCCACGAGCGCCACGCCGTTCACTTCGTGCTGGTTGTCGAAGTTCAGCATGTAATTTTCTGAATGACGGTCCACATGCATGAGCAGGTCGTCCATGAGCTGCCATTCTTCGGCCAGTTTGTCGGGCAGGTTGGCGGGTGCCTGGGTGGTCTTATTGATGAGCAGCTTGTGGTTGCTTGCTTGTGCCTCATTACCATTCATCATGCCTTCCTGGAAAACCTGGCCAGAGCCGATGTCGCCACCATGGGTTTTGAGTGTGGTGGGCGGAATAATGCTGCTCCCGATGGCTTCGGCGAGTTTTGACGCGGCAACCTCGCGGTGGCCCATGGTGGGAGGGTCGATGCCTGCGCGTAATTTTTTCGGATTCAATCCTGAGTTGGGTTTGTAAAAGACCGACGGCTTGCCGGGCTCCCTGAGTATTCGGGGCTTGTTTGCGCTACGTTTCGTAACGGCCTCCGACTCCGTATATTGGGTGTCCTCCATCTGCTTGCGCGCGGCCTGGGTGCCGGTCGCTTTGTCGAATCCTTCTTTCATTTCGGCTTTGGCCTGCGCGATGTCTTCGGGAGTGGGTGGTGGCGGATTATTTGGATCGACCTTGGTGGGTGGGGTGGCTCTTCGGCTTCCGTCCAGCATGACTGTGGCATTGGAGTCTGCAGCTGGAGGCTTAGTGTTACTAGGCGGTGCAACTGGTGCTCTGCTGCCTCCCGCTGGAGCCGGGGGAGGAGGTGATTGGTAGGAGACTGTAGGCTGCTGCAGTTGTTGTGGGGCTTGCATGCCTGCTTGCTCGGGGCTGCCGCTGCCTGAGGCTCGGGGGGCGTTGGGGTCGGCGGGACTGGCAGTACCCGTCATTTGTGTGCCGATGGCATTCGCTGGCTGTGCGGGGGCTGCGGGTGGCGGTGCATCCGCAGCAGCGCCGTGGGTTTTGCTGATGGGGCCGTCGCCGCCGGCCATGGCGAGGTCCTTGGGATTGCTGATGTCTCGGGTGCCTTCGGGCAGCGGGTTGTTGCGGTCGCCGGGCTGGGCGGGAGCGTTGCGGTGGCGGACGCGGAGGGCGTTGTCATAGATGTCCTGCTCATGGGGGTTGAGCTTGCGCTTGGCGGCGATTTTTTCGAGGTTCTCCACCCGCCTGCTTGCGAGGTCGATGTGCTCAGGGTGTGTGGTATCCTCTGGTATTCGGTTGCCGTGACCGACCGGAGGCGCTGCGACGCCGTTGGTGGTGTGGGTGCTGCCGCCGGGGGCGGTGGAGTCTCCGGAGATGGCCGTGACGGTGGTGCCGTCAGCGTTGGCCGTGCTGGTGCGGGTATCTGAGGAGGTGCCTGCGGGCGGTGTGACGCCCTGGGTGGTGGCGGTGTCTGCGGGTGGGAGGGGGCTGCTGGAGCTTGCCGTGGAGGACGTGGTTTTGTCTGGGGTGCCGATGATGTCCGTGTTTCCCTCAGGGCGGGGCCGGGCCAGGGTGGCGCGGGCGGCCTCCAGCGCCTTCGCGGTGGT
>NCCR01000211.1 GCA_002279765.1 Verrucomicrobia bacterium 12-59-8
TGCAAAGGTGCGTGGAAAGAAGCCACCAGTGCCAATGTCGGCGAGTTCTCCGCTGTGGGGTACTTCTTTGGCCGTCACCTGCACCAGGTGCTGAAAGTGCCGGTGGGTTTGATCAACACCTCCTGGGGTGGTACGCGCATCGAAGCCTGGACGAGCAACGAAGCACTCGCCGAGCGCCCCTGCGCCACGGAGATGCTGGCGGACTGGAAAGAGGCCGTTGCTAAATGGGACGGCCCCAAGGAGCAGGCCGCCTTTGAAAAACGCAAAGCCGACTGGCAGGAGCAGGTCAAGAAGATCGACGCCGAAAACGCCAAGCTGCCCGCCGACAAAAAGAAAACCAAGCCTCAGGCACCGCGCCCGCCGGATGATCCGACCAAGACACCGCACCACCCCAGCGTGCTGTTCAACGGCATGGTGGCCCCCCTGGTGCCCTATGCGGTCAAAGGCGCGATTTGGTATCAAGGCGAGTCGAACCAGCGCCGGGCCTTCCAATACCAGGAACTGCTGCCCACCATGATCAATGACTGGCGCAAGCAGTGGGTGGATACGTTCTCCTTTTACATCGTGCAGCTCGCCAATTTTGGAAACGGCAAGCCCGTGAGCAAGGAACCCGGCCTGCCCGACACCTGGGCTGAACTGCAGGAGGCGCAGACGCTGACGGCGCAGACGCTCGACAAATGCGGCATCGCCATCATCAACGACATCGGCGAGCAAAATGACATTCATCCCAAGAACAAGCAGGAGGTCGGCCGCCGCCTCGCACTCTGGGCACTGGCCAAGGACTACGGCAAGTCCGGCGCTGAATACTGCGGCCCGCTCTACCTCTCCTCCGTCGTGCAGGGGGACAAGATCCGCGTGCAGTTCACCCACACCGGCTCGGGCTTGAAGACTCGCGATGGTGGCGAACCGACGAGCCTCCAGATCACCGGAGCCGATCAGAAATGGGTGTGGGCCAAAGCCAAGATCGAGGGCAACGAAGTCGTCGTCTGGAGTGAATCCGTGCCACAGCCCATCGGCGTTCGATACGCATGGGCAAGCTGGCCGGAAGGCGCCAACCTCATCAATGCTGAAGGCCTGCCCGCCTCCTGCTTCCGCACGGATGACTTCCTGCCATCCACACTCGGTGTCGTGTCGCCCTTTAAGGAGACGACACCCGCAAAGCCAGCGCCCGCAAAGCCGTGAGCGTGCATCTCTTCCTCGCTGATCCAGACACCGCGCCGTTCCTCGCCGATGAACTGCGTCGCGCCGCGCCTGATGCCGTGCAGCGCGAGATCGAAGGTCTTGGCATCGCAGCGGATGTGCCGCTGGAGGGTCTGCTCCTCGCCTTCGCGCGGCAAACCCTGCCCTCTGCTGTCGAAGTCAACGCCGCCTCGATCAATGCCTGGGCAGACCGCATCATTGACGCCAGCGCCGGAGTTTTCCTGGATGACCAGCCGTGGCGTCTGCATCTCTGGCCGCA
The DNA here is from genome assembly GCA_002279765.1 of Verrucomicrobia bacterium 12-59-8. Next base: position 1,460 of record NCCR01000211.1, read on the forward strand.
ATATGGCGAAGGCAAAGCTGGGCTGCATCGCTGTGAATTGATTCAGGCCAGCTTGATCGAACGAATGAAAAAGCGACGCAGAAAGCTGCTGCGTTCTCTGCTCGATTCGGATGCTGTTTTTGATGCGCAGACCTCCTTGGTTCAATGCATTCTCACGTCCCCCGAAACCGGCTGGCTTTCGGCAAGCCTCGCGCCGCAGGCCTATGCACAGCGCAGTTTGATTTCGAGCTTCCCACGCGGTGAAGTGCCGCTGGCTGACGACAAAAGCGCGCCCTCACGCGCCTTCACCAAACTGGTTGAGGCCGAGCAGCGCCTTGGACGCCAGATTGAGCGTGGTCAAACCTGCGTGGATCTCGGGGCGTCCCCCGGAAGCTGGAGCTACGTGCCCATCCAGCGCGGAGCGAGCGTCATAGCCATCGATCGCTCCGAATTGCGCGAGGACTTGATGCGCAATCCGCGCCTGCATTTTGAAACCACCGATGCCTTCAAGTATCAGCCGCCACAAACCGTGGACTGGCTCGTGTGTGACGTCATCGCCGCGCCGCAGCGCAGCATAGACCTGCTGCTTGAGTGGCTGCGCGAGAAACGCATGCGCCACTTCATCGTGACACTCAAATTCAAAGGCCACGACGAGTATCCGCTGCTCGATGTGCTCAAGCGCGAAGCTCCGCCGCAGTGCGCGGAGTTTTACCTCACGCGGCTCTGCGCAAACAAGAACGAGGTGTGCGCGTTCGGCGTGGTTTGATGGTCAAGACAGGCGCATCTGCCGCACTTACAGCAGCGCTTCGTGTGCACGACCATCTTTGGCCTCGCAGTATAGGATGAAGGACTGGTTCACCACCGAGTAGCCGCCGGGAGTCGGGTAGTCACCGCTGAAGTACCAGTCACCGTATTCGGCACCGAGAGCATTGTGGAGGTCGGGAATGGTCTGGTAGATGACTTCGACGGTGCCATGCCACGGCGTATCCTCGGGACTGATCATCAGGGCGATGCGCGCGGAGATTTCTTCGTCGGTGAATGGAGCGTAGATGGCCTTCACGGCATTGCGCATCTCTTCCTTGGGCTTTCTCATCTCGGCTTTGCAGGCGCGATAGGTCTCCATCACGATGTGCGACATGCCGCGCGCCCGCAGGAGAGAAATGGCGGCCTGGAAGGCGATGAATTTGCCGAGTTCGGCCATGTCGATGCCGTAGCAGTCGGGGTAGCGAATTTGCGGGGCAGTGGAGCAGACGATGATGCGCTTTGGATTCGTGCGTGCGAGGATGCGCAGCAGGCTTTTCTTCAGCGTGGTGCCACGTACAATGGAGTCGTCAATGACCACCAGGTTGTCCTTGGGCGTCACGACGCCGTAGGTAATGTCGTAGCTGCCGGACACAAGTGCATCACGCCCTGTCTCCTGGGCGATGAAGGTGCGCATCTTAATGTCCTTGAGGGCGATTTTTTCGCCACGCGGCCAGTTGCGCAGCACGAGATCGTCAAGCTTGGCCTCGTCAAACTCACCGCGCTTGAGCATGTCCATCAGCGCCTCTTTGACGACGACACGGCGGCTTTTACGCAGGCCGTCGAGGAAGCCGAAATAGGCGGTCTCAGCCGTGTTCGGGATAAAACTGAGCACGGTGTGCTCGAAATCGTTGTCGATGGCCTTGACGACCTGCGGCACCAGCTGCTCACCGAGCGCCTTGCGCTGGTGGTAGATGGCGGAGTCGTTGCCGCGTGAGAAATAAATGCACTCGAACGAGCAGGGCTTGAATTCGCGCGGCTCAATGAAGGGCTGGATGGTCATGCCACCATCCGCTTTGATCACGGCCACATGCGCAGGGGGGATCTCGTGGATGTCCTCTTCATTGACTCCGAAGACGGACATCAGAGCGACGCGTTCAGAGGCGATGGTGAAGATCTCGTCGTTCTCGTAGTAGTGGCAGGGGCGGATGCCACTGGGGTCGCGCATGGCGAAGAGATCGCCATTGCCGATCACTCCAACGATGCTGTAACCGCCATCCCAACGTTTGGCGGATTCTCTGATCACCTCGGTCACGTCCAACTGCTCGCTGATATGCTGCGGAATATCTTCGCCCGGCATGCCGGAGTCACGCAGGACGTGGTAGAGCTTGGTGTGCGCCTCATCGAGCTGAAAGCCGATTTCTTCGAGCACACTCTGCGTGTCCGTACCAAAGACGGGGTGCTGCCCGCGCTTCATCATGACCTCGTTGAGTTCGCGGGTGTTGGTGAGGTTGAAATTACCCATCACCATCAGTGTGCGCGTGGGCCAGGTGGTGCGGCGCATGTAGGGATGCAGGGCGCCTTTGCCGAAGTCACCGCTGGTTCCGTAGCGCAGGTGGCCGATGTAGATCTCCCCGGCCATCTCAAACTCGCGCTTGATGGCATCCGGATCGTCCTCAAACGAAACAAACTCTTTCCCCTCCTGGTCGCGCTCGTCCTTGCGCTGCTTGTCGATGCGGCGGGCGATGCGTTTGAACTCCTTGCGCTCATCCTCAAAGACCTGGCCAATGCGTTCCACGCTCTCGGTGCTGCGCACGCGGAACATGTAAGGGAGACCCGGCGGCATGCCGAGCTTGCTGCAGCCGATGCCCATGCCGTCCTGTCCACGGTTTCTCTGCTTGGTCATGATGGCCTGCAGGGCGTCAAAGCCGTAGAGGGCGTTGCCGTATTTTTGATAGAAGTATCCCAGCGGCTTTTTCAGCCGCACCACTGCTATGCCGCACTCGTGACTGATTGGGTCGCTCATCGTAAAGGAGCACCCATCATTGGCATGCGGCGGGAGGAGTGCAAGACGTGGAAAAAGTTTCTCATGGGGTGTCCACTGCCCTCCGCCGGGCGTAACCGCCGCCCCAGTCCCCAAAATCCAGCCTATGGGGAACAATTTCCAGCCCAGCCTTCCGGGCCAGGAGAGCTAGGAAAAGCGTGCCTCACACATTTCACAAATGTGTTTGAGCAAAGCAAGAACCCTTGCTGTCATCATGGCATGGTCCATGCAGTCATGTACCCACCCCAATGAATCCCCCCCTCATTTCACGCTTCTGGCTGCCCGCAATGACGCTGGCAGCCTTTTTTGCAAACAGTCCCAGCTACCCCGCCATCCAGGAAACCGGGTCTCCTCAGCCCGTCCCCGCGACACTAGACATCCCACCCCAGGACCTGCCTGAAGAACAGATGCCTGGAATCTTGCTGCGCAAACTCGCCTTTGACCGCGAGTTCGACTCACCCGTCATGCTGGCCCCGCTGCCAGATGACAGCGGGGAGCAGGTGATCGCCATGCAGCGTGGTGAATTTTGCGCCGTGAGGCTTGATGGTAGCGGCCAGTGGAGGCCCTTCCTCGATTTCCGCACGAAGATGAAAGACATTCTGCTCTTCGAGGAAGGCGTACATGGCATCACCTTTCATCCCCACTTTGCTGAGAACCGGCTGTTTTACCTCAGTTACTCCCAAAACGACCCCCGACGCACCGTCATTAGCGAAATGCGCGCCTCCAAGGATTCGCCCCCCGAGGCCCTGCCGGAAACCGAACGTGTGCTTCTGGAGATCCCACAGCCACTGGCTGACCACTGGGGCGGCCACATCGCCTTCGGGCCAGATGGCTGCCTGTACATTGCTCTCGGTGACGGCGGCCTGCGCAATGACCCGTATCGCCTGGCGCAGAACCCGTGGGTCCTGCATGGCAAAATCCTGCGTATCGACGTGAACGGCCGCACCGGCAAGCTGCCGTATGCGATCCCCGATGACAATCCCTTTGCCAAAGAGCAAACCGTGCGCCCCGAAATTTTCGCCCTCGGATTTCGCAATCCCTGGGGGCTGTCCTTTGACGCCCGTTCCGGCCAGCTGTGGTGCGCAGACGTCGGGCAGGATCTATGGGAAGAAATTAACCGCGTCGAAGCCGGTGCGAATTATGGCTGGAGCGATCGTGAAGGCCCCACGAAGAGCGCCTTTCATTCGCACGGCTATCTGCCGGACACCACGATTACGGATCCCGTGCATGCCTACACCCGCATGCGTGGTGAGGGCATCTGCATCGTCGGCGGACTGCTCTATCGCGGCCAGAAACTGCCGCAGCTCGACGGTGCCTTTGTTTTCGCCGACTGGGGCTACGGCACCGTCTGGGCGCTGGGCATCGACCCCGCCAGCGGCCTGCCCGTCCGCCGCAGTGTGCTGCACCGCAAGGATCCGGAACACAAGTTCAACCCCACGCTCGTAACTGCCGACGTCGAGGGTGAGCCTGTGCTGCTCTCTCAAGATGGCGCACTGTACCGCCTGGAGAAAGACGACGAATAAGGCGCTTTTTTCGCGCAAGACGATGATCATGGCCGCGTACAAGGCGGGCCATGACTCGTCTCCTCGCCCTGTTCCTGCTGCTTAACACTGTTGCGGTCGCTCAATCGAAACCCGATGTGCTCTTCATCGCCGTCGATGATTTGAACGACTGGACGAGCTACCTCGGCGGCCATCCGCAGACGAAAACGCCGAACATCGACCGCCTCGTGGCCCGGGGCACGGCGTTTACCAACTCGCATTGCGCCGCGCCGGCATGCAATCCTTCGCGGGCGGCTTTGATGAGCGGCTTGCGTCCGTGGGAGACGGGGATCTACACCAATGGTGACCCGGCCCAGGGCGTGATGAAGGATGTGGTCACGATCAACCGCCACTTTCTTGCCAGCGGCTACAACACCCTCGGCGGTGGCAAAATCTACCACGGCTACGGCAGTGAGGGACGCACCGACTCATGGACGAAATGGGAGGGGCTCTTTCCTTCCATCAAAGAGCATGAGGAAAACCTAAACGGCCTCAACCGTGGCCACTTCGACTGGGGTCCAGTGGATGCCAAACCCTCTGAAATGGGCGACTACAAAGCCACCGACTGGGCCATCAACCACCTCAAAACCGCCCCGACGGACAAGCCGCTCTTCCTCGCCCTCGGCTACATCAAGCCCCACCTGCCGTGGTATGTGCCCCAGGAGTACTTCGATCGCTTTCCACTCGCGGCCATCCAGTTGCCAGTGACGAAGGAGAACGATCTCGATGACATTCCCAAAGCCGGCGTACGCATGGCCGGTCCCGAAGGCGATCACGCCGCCGTAGTCAAAGGCGAGCAGTGGAAGAAGGGCGTTCAGGCCTATCTCGCAACGATTTCATTCCTCGACGATCAGGTCGGGCGTCTGCTCGACGGACTCGACCAAAGCCCCCGCAAGGACAAGACCATCATCGTCTGGTGGACCGACCACGGCTGGAACCTGGGTGAGAAGGAGCACTGGAGGAAGTTTGCCTTATGGGAAGAAACCACCCGCACCTCGATGGCGATCATCGCCCCCGGCGTGACCAAGCCGAGCACGACCTGCACCGCCCCGGTCGATTACATGAACCTGTACCCAACGATCTGCGAACTCACCGGCCTGCCCGTACCAGAGCATGTCAAAGGTGCCAGCCTGATGCAACTGCTCAAAGACCCCGCAGCCCAATGGGACGACGTTGCCGTTTGCACCCACGGCAAAGGCAATCACGCCGTCCGCGATGCCAACTGGCGCTACATCCGTTACTCCGACGGCACCGAGGAGCTCTACGACCACTCCAAAGATCCGTATGAATGGACCAACCTCGCTGGCGAAGTCGGCATGAGCGAGATCAAGGCCAAACTCGGTGCCGCAATTCCCGCCGCCGATGCTGAGGTCAGATCGACTTCAGGTGGTGAGAAGAAGAAAGGCGAGGGCAAAGGGAAGAAGAAAAAGTAGGCTGAGGAGTAGCCTGAGCCTGAATGGCGCTCTCACCTCAAGGAACTCGAGAAGAATGACGAGCAGGAACCAGTCACTGCCCTTCTTTCTCCAACGTGAAATCAAGCCCCAAGCCGTTCGGTTG
>NCCR01000031.1 GCA_002279765.1 Verrucomicrobia bacterium 12-59-8
TGCGTGCGCGGAAACCAAACTGCTGCTTGCGCGTGCGCTTGGAAGGCTGGTAGGTCCTGAATGTCTTTGGCATGGGCGTGTGGGGTGGTGAAAGGGAAAATGGGAGATCAGACCGGACAAATCACGGCCTCCCCTCGAAAAGGGGGCGCGAAAATAGCGGGACTCCTCGATTTGTCAATCAGGCGATCATTTCGCGTAAACTTCGGTTTTCTCAGCGTTACATTTAACCCATGATTCGCCCCCTCCTCGCCTGCCTGTTTCTGCCTCTCGCCCTCTGCGCCGCCGACACCCCTGCCGCCCTTCCCCTGTGGCCCAATGCAGCCCCCGGTTCGGAAGCTCGCGCCGCCGAGGCCGAGAAGATCGAAGGCAGCAACGTCTGCAATGTCCACAAGCCCACGATCACGCCCTACGTCCCTGCGGCGGACAAATCCACCGGTACCGCCGTGATCATTTGCCCCGGAGGTGGTCATTCAAAGCTCTGCCTCGGCCATGAAGGCTACGCTTTGGCGGAGTGGTTCCGCGATCACGGCATCGCGGCCTTTGTGCTGAAATACCGCCTCGCCCGCGAGCCCGGCAGCACCTACACCATTCAGGACCACGCCATGGCCGACGCCCGCCGGGCCATCCGCACGGTGCGCAGCCATGCCGCCGAGTGGCACATCCAGCCGGACCGCATCGGCATCCTCGGTTTCTCCGCCGGGGGCGAACTGGCCGCCTTTGCTGCCATGACGAATGATCCCGGCCAAAAAGACGCCGCCGACCCCATCGAGCAGCAGTCCAGCCGCCCCGATTTCCAGGGCCTCATCTACCCCGGCACCTCCGGCCTTTTCAATGCCACCAAAGGCATGCCCCCTCTCTTCATCGCCGCCGGTTACAGCGACCGCCCTGACATCTCCGAAGGCATGGCCACCCTTTACCTCAAATACAAAGCCGCTGGCGTGAAAGCCGAGATGCACCTCTTCGCCAATGCGGGCCACGGCTTCGGGTATAAGCCGGATGCGAAGCCGAGCGCGGCGGCGCGATGGCCGATGCGGTTTACGGAGTGGCTGACGGATAGCGGGTTGCTTCTAGCAAAATGATGATAGGCTAGGGATAGCATGCATTTTGTCACCACCCCTACGAGAGCATGGCTCCGCGAAGCGATGGCCAACTGTAGGAATGAAATCATCATCGCCAGTCCATTTGTGGGTGCTGCTCTTAACCTAGAGATCGAAAGACTGCCGTCACGGGCAAGACGTACACTCATCACACGAACAGAATTAACAACTTTTGCATCGCGAGCTTCGGATCTTGAGGCACTGATTCATTTTTCTCAAAATGGCGGTGAGGTGAGAAGTCTCCCAGGGCTCCACGCGAAGGTTTACATTGTGGATCGATCAGTTGCGTTGGTGACATCTGCCAACGCTACCTTTTCAGGCCTTGGTCGGAATTGGGAATGCGGAGTTGTGGTTGATGGAGCCCCAGAGGTGGAGGAACTGGCACAAATTGTGAATGGTGGATTTGGTGCACCCATAGTTCCACAACGATGGGCTAGCGCTGATCTAAAATCGCTGCGTAATGCCGTAGATGGTGTTCGGAGAACGCTTCAAGCTGCGGATTTATCCAACCCTTTTCAAAAGGAAGACACCTTTGATTTCGAAGTTCCGATCGCAGTATGGCAAGAGGTCTATTCCGTTTTGCCAGGGTGGACGCAAATGACTATGCGTGCTGTTCTTTCGCTAAAAGCTGCGGAGTTTGAGATCAACCAAGTTTATCGTGTGGGCCTTCTATTGGCCTCTTCGCAATATCCGCAGAACAAATCTCCAAAAGAAAAACTCCGACAACAGCTCCAACGGTTGCGTGATTTGGGAATACTCGAGTTTCTTGGTGGCGGTCGGTATCGACTACTGGCGAAGCATATTTGATAGAAAGAAGCTGGCTACTCCTTCACCTTCTTCTTCCGCTTCTCCTTCTTGCCTTCCTTGCGGCTCTCCGCGCCGTTCCAACGCTGGTCCTCCCAGCGGGGGGGCTGCATGGTGGTGTTCCATTGGTCGAAGAGTTTTTGCAGGGCTAGGGCTTTCTCGGGCTCTTTGGCGGTGAGGTCGGTTTGCTCGCCGGGGTCAGTGGCGAGGTTGATGAGCATGGGCTGCATGTCTTTGGAGGCTTTGACGAGTTTCCAATCGCCCTGACGCACGGCGTGCTGGACGCCGAAGCGGAAGTAGAGTTCGCGCGGGGCGAGCTTGTCGGTTTTGCCTTCGAGCAGGGGCAGCAGGTTCACGCCATCGAGCGGGATAGTAGTTGTGGCACCAGCGGCGGCGAGGGCGGTGGGCAGGACATCGAGCTGGATCACCGGCTCGTCACTGACACGGCCCGCAGGAATGTGGCCCTTCCATGCGGCCATCCATGAGACGCGGATGCCGCCTTCCCAGACGAACCACTTGTGGCCACGCAGGCCGCCCATCTCGGCGTTTTGATAAGCGCCACCGTTGTCGCTGATGAGGAAGATGAGGGTGTTTTCCTCCTGCTTCAGTTCGCGCAGCTTCGTCATGACGGTGCCGATGGCTTCGTCGGCTTCTGCAGCGAGCGCGGCATAAGCAGCATCGTGTTTGGGCAGGTGCTTGAATTTTTCCAGCCACTTCTCGGAAGCGACGTGCGGGCTGTGCACGGCATTGAAGGACAGCATGAGGAGCCAAGGCTTGGCCTGATTCGCTTCCATGAAATTCACCGACTCGCGCGCATACACGGGTGAGGTGACTGGCGCACCGGCGAGGTCTTTGAGCAGCTCCTTGCCTTGATAAAATGACGGGCCTTTGCCTTCACCGAGATTGCCGATGGTGCCCATGGCGAAATCAAACCCGCGTGCTGTGGGCATGAACTCCGGGCTGGTGTCTCCGAGATGCCATTTGCCGACGATGCCGGTGGTGTAGCCTGCGGCTTTGAGATGCTGCGCGATGGTGGTCTCACTGAGCAGGAGTTCGCGGCCTGCTTTGGTAGGATTGGCATCATGGCCGGTGCGTGCCTGGTAGCGGCCTGTCATCAATCCAACACGTCCCGGCGAGCACACGCAGCCGGAGGAGTAGCCATTGGTGAAACGCATGCCGCCTGCGGCCAGGGCATCGATATTCGGAGTGGGTGCCATTTTCCCGCCATAACAGCCCGGCTGCGCCCAGCCCATGTCATCGACATAAAAGATGAGGATATTGGGCTTTGCTGCGTCCGCCGCGTGTGCGGATGACAGCAACGCGGTGGCAAGGCAGAGCAAAAGGGCAGATATTTTCATGAGCACCCTCCGAACGATGCATCGTGAAAAATGTATCAGCCGATTAAACCTTGCCGGAGCGCAGGCGGAGGTGGGCGGCCTGCGTCACGGCGGCGGCCAGCTCGTCCAGCTGCTCACGGTCCATAATCTTCTGGTTGTGCGCGTCCTGCACGTAGATGGCGTCAATGGCGACGCCTTTTTCCGTGCTGATGCGTGCGTGCGTGACGTTGTGGCCGAGGCGGCCGATGGCCATGAAGATGTCATAGAGCAGCCCAAGGCGGTCCACGAGCTGAAGCTCCAGCACGGTTTGATCCGGCGAGAGGTTGTTGTTCACGTAGATGCGCTGCGGGATTTCCGCGCCGATCTCATCGAGCATGGTGATCGACTTGCCGAGCTTCTGGATGATCGCATCGCCGAAATCAAAGGTCTGCCCGCCGAAGGCTTTGCGCACGGAATCTTCGACACGGGTGCGTGCGCTCTTGGTGGTGACGGCGGCGAAGTTCGTGTTGCAGACGCGGAAGGTGTCCAGCACGAGGTGGTCGGCGCGCTGGTAGAGATCGGCGCTGAGAATGTTGATGCTTTCCGCCGCCAGGGCGCCGGAGATGCGCGCGAGCAGGAGGTGGCGGTCCCAGCAGACGACGGTGAGCTCGCTGTAGCCCTGGTCCACGTGATCCACCCAGGCCATGACTGGCAGCAGTCCTGCGGCGGCTTCTTCGCGGATGAGCTGCTCAAAGAACAGCCGGAACTGGCGCAGATGCGTGGCGATGAGCTCGGCCTCGCGGAAATTGAAGTAGGAGGGCGGCATGTGGCGGAAGTGTGCGTCCACTTCCGCGTCGAATCCGGCGCCGAGGCGGCGTGACACCTCCTTTTTCAGATCCACCAGCGGCACCTGCACGTTGCGCATGAAATCCGCCGGCGCGTTCATGAAGCGCAGCGTGCTGTGATAGAGCTGACGGATGGACGCCTCCTTGTAACCTGACCAGCTCTTGTCGCTGGTGCCCTTCGAGTCGGCATAGGTCATGAGCAGCAGCGTGTCGAGATTCTCCTTGGTGCGCACGATGCTGACAAACTCCTCGATGACCTGCGGATCATCCAGACTTTTGGTCGTGGCGGTGCGGTACATCAGCAGATGGTTGTCCACGAGGAAGAGCAGCAGCCGACGGCGCTCGCCCTTGACCTGGAGGCGGCGGGAGACGGCGGCGGCGAGCGTGGTGCTTTCATCGCTGTGCGTCTTCTTGTTGGCCGCGCGGCCCGCGTCATGCAGCAGCAGGGCGAGGTACAGCACATAGGGCTGCTGCAGGTCATGAAACAACTGCTGAAACAGCTCCACGCCTTTCAGGGTGGGATCGCTCAGCTCATCGAGCTTGTCGATGGTGCGCAGCGTGTGCTCGTCTGCGGTGTAGAGATGGAAGAACTCGTGCTGCACCAGATTGGTGAGCGCGCCAAACTCCGGCATGAAGCGGCCGATGAAGCCGACGCGGTGCATCTGACGCAGGGTGCGCGCCGCATCGCCTTTATGGGAGAGAATCGTCTCAAAGGTCTCGCGGTTGGCCTTGCTGTAGCGGAAGCTGGTGTCCACCAGGCGGAAGTTTTCCTGAATGAGCTGGAACAAGTCCGGGCTGAGGCGCAGGTGGCGCTTCTGCGTGTGGAGAAAGAGGCGCATCATGCGCTCCGGATCGTCCTTGAAGATCGTCGGGCTTTCCGCATAGAGGCGCTCATGCCTGCGGTTGAAGCCGTCGAAGCTCTCCTGCTCCTTCTCCGCCTTGCGCCGCGCGATGAAGCCCATGAGCTTGTTCTGCGTGCGGGTTTCCAGCGCCTGCAGGTGGAAGCGGTCCATGACCTCATTGCTGCGCTGCAGCATGTCGCGCGTGGCCGTGTAGTATTCGTGCATCAGTGCTTCGATGCGGCGCAGGATGCGTTTGTGACGGTAGCCGAGATTCGTGGCCACCGGCCCCTGCAGGCGCAGGGTCAGCAGGTCTTCGGCGCGCTTTTCGGTGTAGTGCATCTCATTGCGTACGCGCAGGATGAATTCATACCCCTGCGCCACCTCCTTCCAGCCCGCCTTGGAGATCAGGCCGAGGGCGATCAGATCCTTGGGGTTCAGCGTACGGTGCCGCGCATACGTCATCCAGATCAGGTTCTGGTAGTCGCGCAGGCCGCCGCAGCCGTTTTTCACATGCGGCTCCTGCACGAAGGGGGTGTTTTCGTACTTGGAGTGGCGCGTGTTCAGATCAATCTGACGCAGCTTCAAAAAGTCCCCCTCCTGCCCGTCCATGCACTCCTTGTCAAAGCGGGCGCGGAACTCCTCAAAGGCCGTTTTCTGGCCGGTGATGAGGCGGGCCTCCATCAGCGCGGTCTTGGTCTCCATGCTTTCATTCGCCAGCTTGATGCACTCCCCCACGCAGCGTGAACCATGGCCGACCTTGAGCTTGAGATCGTAGAAGTACAGCAAGTAGTCGCGGATCAGCTTCACGACTTCGGTGGACACCTTGCTGCTGTTGCCGGGAAACATGAAGGTGAGGTCCACATCGCTGCCCGGACTCATCACCCGCCGTCCGTAGCCGCCGTGCGCGGTCACGCTCAGGTCGAGTTTGGCCCGGGCCTCGGGTGAGAGGGTCGCCACACTTTCATCCCACAGCAGGCGCACGATGATGTCGATCATGTCCGAACGCATGCGGCAGATTTCCGCGCCGCTGAAGCTGCCGGAACGGTGCCGCTGCTTGATGCGCTGCTCCTTGATCTTGAGGAAGCGCTTTGCCTGGCGCAGCGTTTCGGTGCGTCCACGTGGCAGCTTGTCTTCGGGTGGGAAGAATTTCTGCGCGCTCTTGTTCAGGTGCCGCAGGTAGTCGCGTTCGGTCATGCAGCAGAAGTCAGTAAGTGATCAGTGAGTGAACCGGGCCGGAACCACTCACTTTTTCGCGCCCGCCGAGGAACGCCAGTTCAATGAAAAACGTGCTGCCGAGCACCTTGCCGCCGGCCTGCTCGATGAGATGCAGCGCAGCCGCCGCCGTGCCGCCTGTGGCGAGCAGATCGTCCGCCAGCAGCACGGTTTCTCCGGGGGCGATGGCATCCAGGTGCATTTCGACTGAGTTGGTGCCGTATTCGAGCGCGTAATCAATGCCCATTGTCTGCCAGGGCAGCTTGCCTTTTTTGCGCACCGGAATGAAGCCCGCGCCGAGGCGCTCGGCGATTAGCGCGCCAAAGATGAAACCCCGGGCGTCGATGCCGACGACCTTGTCCACCACGGTGATGCCCGTGGCCTCGATCATGCCATCAATCGTCTGCGCCAGCAGCGTCGGATTGGCCAGCACCGGAGTGATGTCTTTGAAAAGGATGCCGGGATTGGGGAAATCAGGCACGTCACGGATGGTGCTGCGGATGCTGTCGAGAATGTCGGGGGCCATGCCCTGCGATCATGGAGGAGATGCGCGGATGCGCAAGCGTCATGCGCCGGGGAGACGCTTGCGCGAAAGACGCTGCTTCATGTGAACCACCGTCACCACGATGAACTGTGTGTCAGATCTGTGATGAATGATCCTGTAAGAGCCTGAATGCACTTCCCTCAGCCCTACGGCTGGATGTTCATGCACCTGATGCCCGCTCATCGGGTGTGATGCGGCATAAACGACCCTCTCAACAATGCGTTTGATCTGCAAATCCGCGTAATGTGCCGAGTCGCGTGCGATGAATGCGTGAATCGCATCCAAGTCTTCTTCCGCCTGCGCTGACGAGAATCTTCACGCCGCCAGGCCAAACTTTTTGCAGATGACGGCGTGTGTCTTCACGCGTCCGGCTTCGAGGTCCGCCAGACCGCTGTCGATCTTCTGCCGGACGTAGATTTCATACATTAAATCGTCCCATGAGGCAGATTCAGGCAGGGCACGAACCAGCTTGGCGGCTTGGGCCTTGATTCCAGAAACGCGAGGTTTGCCAGCAGCCATGACAAAATAAGAGCACATTTGCGACAGACTGACAAGCCGCACAAAACGTCTTCACCCTTGCAGAAACGTCACAAGGCCGCGAATATCCGCCCCCCACTTTTCATGCCGCCCTCCCAGCAACTGCTTCTTGCCGCCACGCTCACCTTTGTGGGTGCGGTGGTGCAGGCGCTGCTGGCGCTCAAATCTGGCGCGTGGAAGCAGGGGCGGACGCAGTTTGGCCTCATGGCGCTCGGTTTTGCGCTGCAGACCGGCTTTATCTACCTGCGCGGGGAGGAGGTGCGGCAGTGCCCCATCCGCAGCCTGCCGGACATCCTGGTCTTCATCGCGTGGAGCATTGTGCTGCTGTATTTCCTTGTCGGGTCGGCGTTCCGGCTATCGCTGCTCGGGGTGTTCACCGCGCCGCTGGTCACCCTCATGCAGGGGATGGCCTTTGTGAGCGGCTTCGCGAGCTACCCACCCAAAGGGCCGATCAATGCGCTGGTGGAGCTGCATATCGCGCTGGCGCTCATCTCTTACGCGGCCTTCGCCCTGGCCTGCATCACGGGCGTGATGTACCTCGTGCAGGAGCGCATGCTGAAGCGGCACCACATCGGCGGCCTGTTTTACCAGCTGCCGCCGATCCAGGGCCTCGCGCATGCGATCCAGCGCCTCGTGCGCCTCGGCCTGCTGCTGCTAAGCATCGCGCTGGGCATTTCCTTTGCCCTGCATCTGCCCATGACGAAGACCGGCCATGTTGCCTTTGCCTGGATCGTCTGGGGGCTGTATGCGGTGATCTCGTTCCTGATGTGGAAGCATTTCACCTCCCCGCGCAAGACCGCGTGGCTGGCCGTCATCGGCTTCATTCTGCCGTTCATCTCTCTGTGGATCGTCACGCATGCCTGAGCCGACGGACATCCGCAGCGGCCTCGTCTGTGTGGGCCTGAACTACAAAACCACCCCGGTCGAGGTGCGTGAGCGCCTGGCGTTTCCCGAGGCTCAGGTGCCCGCCGCCGTGCAGCAGGTGAGCGGCCTGCCGGGCTTTGAGGAAAGCGTGGTGCTCAGCACCTGCAACCGCGTGGAGCTCTACGCCACGCACGCGCTGCCCAGCGGCGATCACGGCCACGCGGCCCTGCGCGAGTACCTCATCCAGCGCTTCGAGCTGCAGCCCGAGCACGCGGAGGCTCTGGTGCTGTACAATCTCGACTCTGCGGAAGCGGCGCGGCATCTCTTCCGCGTGGTCAGCGGTCTGGACTCCATGGTGCTGGGAGAGACGGAAATCTTCGGCCAGGTCAAGGCGGCCTACAAAGTCGCCCTCGACACCGGCACGACCCGCCGCGCGCTCAACAAGCTCTTTCAGCAGGCCTTCACCGTCGGCAAAAAAGTGCGCAACGAAACCACCATCCAGCGCGGCTCCACCAGCGTGGGCAGCGTGGCCGTGGATCTAGCGGAAAAAGTCCACGATCTCAAGGAGTGCCGTGTCATGCTCATCGGTGCCGGCGAGATGAGCCGCACCTGCGCGCAGAGCCTCCTCTCACGCGGCGCGAAGAGCATCATCGTCTCCAACCGCAGCTACGACAAGGCCGTGGAACTCGCCACGGAGATGAAGGGCCGGGCGATGAAGTTCGACGAATGGGAGCACGCGCTGCATGAGGTGGACGTGATCATCTCCAGCACCAGCGCACCGCATTTTGTCATCAAGCCAGAGCAGATTGATCAAGTCATGCGCAAGCGCCGCTGGGAGCCGCTGCTTATCATCGACATCGCCGTGCCGCGAGATGTGGACCCCGCAGTCAACAAGATCGAAAGCGTCTATCTCTACGACATCGACGCCCTCCAAGCCACCGCCGACGGAAACCGCCGCGAACGCGAACGCCAGCTGGCCTCCTGCGAACGCATCATCGAAGAGCAGCTTGAAAAATACGGGTTTCTCAAGCCCGGCGGCGATCTGGTGCCGGCGTGACCGGGGCAAGGATGCCCCTTGCTGATTCCGACCGTCCGGTGCATCTTGGCTCCATGTCAGTCGTAATGGAGACACCGCAGAGTGCATCGGACGAAGTGCCGATGTTCCCGCCTTGGCTCGACCTGCCGCCGAATTATTTGGTGCAGGACTGGATTCGCTGGCAGAAAGGCAAACTCGTCGCCGCACGGCTGCGTCAGCAGCCCCATCTGCTGCAGCAAGGCATTCACTGGCTGCTGCGAGATCAGGCGGCTCTTTCCGCGCACGATGCCGAATGGCTGACGCTGTTGCAGGCGGGTGATGTGGAGGACGTAGCCACGGTTCTGGAAGATTCAGGAGACACCGGGCAGAGACTCCGTTCCGGCATGCCTTTCAAAGGTGAGCCCTTTGTGACGCACCAAGAAATGGAGGCCCTTCGTGAAAGAGCTTACGCAGGCTGATTTCGCTCTTTTGTGGCCTGAACTGCGCCGCTGGCTGCCTGTTCAAGTCACCGATGTCTGGATGATCGGCAGCGCGTCCGTGGCCGTCGTCAATCCCGACGTTCCCGCCGACCTGCGAACCAGCAAGGACATCGATGTGATCCCTGTCGGCACACCGGTGTTGTATTTCGATTCCACCATCATGGAACGTGAACTGGGTGAAGACAGTGACTTCTCCAGCAAGCATCGCTTCTTTGTCGATTACGTCAGTGACAGCCTCCTGAAATGGACGCCGCCCGGCTGGCAGCAGCGGGTGACGACACTTCAGCTCACCGAAGGGTTGCGCGGTCACTGCCTGGACCCCCACGACGTCGCCTACAACAAGCTCTACGCCGGGCGTCCCAAGGACATTGTCTGGGTGCGGGGCTTGCTGGGGACCGGCATCATCACCTGGGCGCGGCTGGAGGAGCTGCATGCGGGCAATCCGCTGGACGCGGCGGACCGGGAGAAAGTGGAGCGGAGCATGGTGCAGGTGCGCGCAGAGGCCTGAATCATTTCTTTGCGTCCGGCCTTGGTACGTGAAAAGCTGGGAACCCCACATGACCCCCGCAAAAATCATCCTCGGCACCCGCGGCAGCGAGCTGGCCCTCACGCAGACAACCATGGTCACCGCAGAGCTGCGGACTGCGCATCCGCAACTCAGCGTCGAGCGCCAGATCATTCAGACCAGCGGTGACAAACGCCAGGACCTGCGCTTCTCCGAGTTCAGCGACGTGGCGCAGGTGGACAAGGGCATCTTCATCAAGGAGCTCGAAATCGCGCTCGCAGACAGCCAGATCGACGCCGCCGTACACAGCCTGAAGGACGTGCCGAGCGATCTCGCCGCCGGCTTCACCATCGCCGCCGTGCTGCCGCGTGCGGCCATTGAGGACGTGCTGGTGAGCGCGCATCCTTACACCCTCGAAACTCTGCCGCAGGGCGCGCGCGTGGGCACCAGCAGCGTGCGGCGTGCCGCGCAGTTGAAGTTTCTGAGGCCGGATGTCCAGATCATCGAGATCCGTGGCAACGTGCCCACACGCGTGAAAAAAGTCATCGGTGAAAACGCGCTGGATGCCGTGCTGCTCGCGGCTGCGGGTCTGCAGCGCCTGGGCTTGATGAAGGATGAGCAAATCCTGATCGAAGGCATCCACCTGTGCGCTCTGACGCTCGATCCCATGAAGTTCCTCCCCGCTGCCGGACAGGGGGCCATCGCCATCGAATGCCGTGCTGGAGACGAGGCGACCATTCAGGCCATCCGCGCGCTCAACGACGCCGACACCGAATACCGCATCACCGCCGAGCGCGAGTTCCTGAAAATCCTCGGCGCAGGATGCCAGACCCCCGTGGGTGCCCACACCTGGATCAAAGACGGCCAGCTCCACATGGCGGTGCGTGTTTTCAATGAAGCCGATCTCGCCCTGCCACCCGTGGAGCGCGAGGCCCAGCGCCCCGTGCACGAAGCCGCGCAGCTCGCCGCAGATCTCGCGGGCATGCTCCCGTAAAACGAACTTCCAAGTTCGTTTTCTCGCACCGCACCAGGTGTCTCCACTGGCTGCGCATCCTCCACGAAGGGATGCATAGAGCGTTTTCCAAAACGGCTTTCCGGAAAGCGATCGTGCAGACGCCCGGCGGCGGCTTGAGGACAAGCCGCCCTGCCTCGCGCTGGGCGTTCGCATGTCTAGCGCTGGTAGGGCTGGCTGTCCTCAGCCAGCCGCCGTCGAAGCCCATGATCCCCGAGCAACAAACAGCCTGCTAAATGGAAATGAGTTTTGCGAACAGCTATCAGCAGCCTCACAAAGGCGGCTGCAATCCACCACTCCTTTTGTAATGCACAGCGATTGACTGAATAGACCCGCAGTACCTGCGTCGGACTATTCACTTATGAAAACAAAACTGGTTCTTCTGTTCACGGCCATCCTCACTCTGACTTCTTTGAGTTCATGCATCGCCCCTTATGGCTACGGCGGCGGTTACGGGGGAGGATATGGCTACAGCAGATCCTACTACCGCCCCTCGTACGGCGGGTACAGCAGCTACGGCCGCCCTGGTTACGGCGGTAGCCGCGGGTATGGTGGCGGCTACAGCGGCCATCACGGCAGCTACGGCGGGCACAGCGGCGGCTTCGGTGGCCATGGCGGCGGCCATCACCATTGAGACATTTTCCTGAGCTGATGGATCCTCCCAGCTCTTGAGCATTTCTTCGAAGCGCCCGGACACTCTCCGGGCGTTGTTTTTTGATGAAGTCCTCCAAGGTTTCGTCGCCGTCATCTGACGACGCAGCGGTGGAATGCCTTGGATGATCGGGAACACCAGATCCCGCAACCACCCCAGCGGCAGAAGATCCGATTGGAAAAAGGGCGTCGTCCACCGTGTGGCGAACTGGTAGAAGCGCAGGTGACTGCGGCGGGTGCGTGAGTAGTGGGCGAGGGCTTCTGGCAGTGAATACGAGGCCAGAGATTGCGCGAGCACGGCAGCATCCATGAGCGCGAGGTTCACGCCCTGCCCGAGCTGCGGACTCAGCGCATGGGCGGCATCGCCGAGGATGGCCACGCGTTCGCCGTGCCAGTGCTTCATGCGTACATCGTGATACGCGGCGGTGGCGACTTGCGAGTGGGAGTCGATTTGCGTGAGGAAGCTTTCGGCCTGCGGTGCCAGGGCGAGGATGTCGCGCTTCCAATCTTCGAGCGGTGTTTGGCGCCAGTTGTCAATGTGATCGAGGCGGATGCTCCAGAACAGGCTGAGCAGATCGTGCTGCGTGCCGGTGGGGAGGAAGCCGGTGAGTTCGCGGGTGGAGCCGACGCATTGCCACAGGACCTGCGGATCAAACTCCGGCGTGCGCTGGCCGATGAACCACAGAGCGCCCCAGGGATAACGGCTCACGCGTGCGGGCACGCCGCTTTGATCCCGCAGGGTGGAGTGCGCGCCGTCGCAGATGAGGAGGAGATCGTAGGGGCCGTGGGTGGTGCCGGTGGCATCATGCAGCATGGGGCGCTGCGTGGCATCACGCGTGAGCTTGGCGATGTGCGTGTTCCAAAAAATCTCTGCGCCTGCTTGTTGGACGGCTTCGAGCAGGATGTCCAGCAGCGTCGCGCGATGGGTGCCTGCACCGAAGAAGCCGCTGCCGAGTTCCTCATAGGTCAGGTGCAGCAGCACGCGGCCGGACTTCGTGCGGCAGTAGAGTTTAGAAATCGTGGCGATGTGCGGCCGCAGGGCTTCCGCGAGGCCGAGCTGGTGCAGCACTGCCATGCCGGTGGGTTGCAACATGAAGCCTGCGCCCACGGGCAGTTTCTGCGGGGCGCGCTCAAAGAGCGTGACGGCATGGCCTGCCCGGGCGAGGTAGATCGCCGCTGCGGGCCCGGCGGTGCCGGAGCCGACGATGGCGATGCGCAAGAGGGGATGAGGCATGCGGCGAGTGCTATTCATGCATGACATGTCTGTACAAGAATGCCCAGATTTCAGGCATCTCTTTACAAAGCCTTTGCATTTTGTGACACAAATATTTGCTTTTGGCCCTTTTTCAATCTGCTGTTTACATCAAGGATGTCGGTGCTCATGGATGCCTGATGACATGACTTTGCGCGTGCAACGAATCATGAAATGATTGTAAAGAGCGTTTTTTAACCATTGATATTCCATTGAAACAATCATCGAGTGAAGGGCGTGTTTTTGCCATCGAGCTTGCAAAGCTCATGGCGGCCTATGGCGTGGCGTTGATCCATCTCGCACCCAATACTCCGCATGCGGAGTTGATCACAGACGTGGTCCGACTTTTTCCGGTTCCCTTTTTTTATGCTGCCGCCATTTACTTTACCATTCCGAAAGCGCTCAAGAGAGGGACGGTCGCGGGCGCGCTGAGCTTAAGCCGGCTGGTGCGACCTTACGCAGTGTGGACGCTGTTTTATTTGCTGCTGCGCTGGGTCAAAAATGGAAACAGCCTGTTTTCCAGCGGCCTGGAGGAATGGTTCGGTTTTTTGTTTCTGGGGCAGTCTGCCGTCCATTTATACTTTCTTCCGCTGCTGGTCTTTAACCAGATCGTCGCCGCATCATCCGTCCTGCTATGCTCAAATTTTTTGAACCGACGGATTCATACGGGGGCGGCCTGCTGGCTCGCAGCTGCGTTTGTGGGTTCGTTTTTGATCGAACACTTCGGGTATTTTGGATGGTATAGCGCATTTCTCGGCGGACTGGTCTATGCATTGCTGGGAGCCGTGTCTGGCTATCTCGACAACCGGGTCGGAAGGGGCTGGGCGGCGGTGGTTGTCATTGCAACCGTTACGATGGTGGTTCTCGCGCTGATTGCCGGGTTTGGGATCAAACTACCGTCCGTCTATTACCTTCTCAATGGCCGGGTGTTCGGCTGCTGCGCGCTGCTGGTACTCCTTCGCATGCAGGTTGGCATCCCACCCCGATGGATGGAGCGCTTGGTGAGCTGCTATTTTGGAGTCTATCTAGCACACCACGCCATTGAGGAAGGCATGGAGATGGTTTGCGCAAAGTTTGGCCATGTGCTGACACCTTACGATGTGCCGACGCGATTGGGGTTCGCGTTGGTTGCCTTCTGTGGCGGCATTCTCATCACCTGCATGATCCGCTTGTCGCCACGGCTAGCGTTTTGGATGCTGGGGGAGAAACAGCCTTGAACTGGTGGCGATGTGCGGCCGCAGGAGATCCGCGAGGCCGAGCTGGTGCCGCATGAAGCCTGCGCCCACGGGCAGCTTCTGTAGGGCGCGCTCGAAAAGCGTGAGGCATGGCCTGCCCGAGCGGCGGTGCTAACGCGAAGAGGTTGGTGGATCGCAGACCTCTGAGCCCGCAGGTGGTAGTTTGCCACCAAGTCCCGCCAACTGCGGCGCGGCGGCGGCAGCCTGCGGTGCTTGAGGTCGCGGCGGTTTGGTTAGCCCTGATAGTTTCTCTACATTCTCGTATTTGAATGCAGGGGTTATAAATTCTACTCTAATTGTTTCATTGACTTCTTCACTGGAAAATTCTCCAATGATTAGATCATTGGTCTAAAACTGATGAAAACATCGGGACATCTTTCCTTCGATAATTCTTAGTACGTCAACTCAATTGACTGATCCACGCATGCCATGACAAGCACTTCAGAACCTGGCAAACCGCCGCAGACCACCGAGCCGGCAAACGCCACGCCTTCCCCCATGGCGTACGGCCCCTTTGTGCCGCCCCAGCCGCCGTTTCGCGAGTTGCAGGGCTACTCGGTTGATCCCAGCCTGGAGACGCGTCTGGACACCCGGCTGGTGAGCCATGTGACCTTCCATTTGCCTTGGGAGTTGCTAGAACCCGGGCCCAAGGGCGAGTACCTGGAGGTCATCGATGTGGACCCACCTAGCCGCTGCTGCTACGAGCCGGTGAATCTGGACCACCCGTGTATTCTGGCGCAGGGAGGGCTACCCCCGAGCGAGCGCACGCCGCAGTTTCACCAGCAGATGGTGTATGCGGTGGCGAGCCTGACGATCCACAATTTTGAGCATGCACTGGGACGCCGCACGCTGTGGCGGCACGTGCCCAATCCGGCCAAGCCAAACGATGATACCAACTTTTGCCAGCGCCTGCGCATCTACCCGCACGCGCTGCGCGAGGCAAACGCCTACTACACGCCGCAGCGTGTGGCGCTGCTGTTTGGCTATTTCAATGCCTCCGCCGATGACCCCGGCAATCACATGGCTGGCAGCATGGTGTTCAGTTGCCTGTCCCACGACATCGTGGCGCATGAGACCACGCATGCTCTGCTGGACGGCATGAATCGCAATTTCCTGAACCCGAGCAACCCGGATGTGCTGGCCTTTCATGAGGCGTTTGCAGACATCGTGGCGGTGTTTCAGCACTTCACCTTCCCGGAGATCGTGCAGCACCAGATCATGGCCACGCGCGGGGAGATCGGCACCCAGGACAGTCTGCTCAGCGAGCTGGCGGGCCAGTTTGGGCGCAGCACCGGGCGGCGTGGCGCGCTGCGCAAATACATCGGCCAAATTCCGAATCCCGCTTCCTACCTGGACACCACCAACCCCGAGTTTCTGGAGCCGCACAATCGGGGTGCGCTGCTGGTGTCGGCGGTGTTTGACGCCTTCCTCCGCATCTACAACTTCCGCGTGGCGGACCTGCTGCGCCTGGCGACGGGCGGCAGCGGCCTGCTGGACCCCGGTGCCATCCACCCGGACCTGGCTCAGCGCCTGTCCGACGAGGCGGCCAAGGCCGCCCGCCATGTTTTAACGATGTGCGTACGAGCCATCGACTACTGCCCGCCGGTGGACATCACCTTCGGGGAATTTCTGCGCGCTGTGATCACGGCGGACCTGGACATGGTGGCCGATGATGACATGAACTACCGGACGGCCTTCATCCAGTCCTTCCGCCAGCGCGGCATCTACCCGCGCGATGTACGCACGCTGAGTGTGGAAAGCCTGCGCTGGTTCGGGCCGCACACGGGTGAGTGCGCCTCCCGGGCATTGAACGACCGGCTGCGGGAGATGCGCAAGGCAGCTTCAAACACCATTTACGCGAAGTCCCGCCAAGAACTCTTTGAGATGGAAATCGACATGCGGCGGGATCTTCACAAGCTGCTGAAGGACCACTTTGAAAATGCCCCAGAGGGCAAGGCAGATGCGGCGTATCTGGGCATTGATCTCAGCCTGCCGAAGTTCGAGGTGCGGACGGCGCGCTTTGCCTTCCGCACCAATCCGGACGGGGGCATCGTCCCGCAGTTGATCATCGGACTCTTCCAGCACCGCGATGAGCCAGTGGACCCTGCGCTGCCCCATGGTGCCCAAATCCAATTCGAAGGCGGCAGCACGGTGATCGCGGACCTGTACAATGACAGCATCAAATACTGCGTGCGCAAATCGCTGACCCCAGCCCGCGCGGACCGCCAGCGCAGCTTTGCCGCTTCGGGTGCCGAGGGGCTGCGCAACACCTACTTTGGCCACGGGTTTGGTGCCGGGGCTGAACCCATCGCCGCAGTCCACCGCTGCTAACCAACCCAGATCACCGGAGAGTTCATCATGCCCACCAAATCCGCCAAGTCCGCCCCGAAACGAGCTGCGAAAAAGGCCGCTAAAAAGGCTGCTGGCAAACCGCCGGCGAAAAAGGCTGTGTCTAAAAAAACCGCTGCAAAGCCCGCTCCCGCCGACCATACGCCAGTGCGCGTGCGGATGTACCGGCAGGGGCTGGGGGACTGCTTTCTGGTGACGTTTGATCCCGACGGCCAGGCGGTGCATATGCTCATCGATTGCGGCACGCTGGGTGCCGTGACGACTGGCAACAAGATGGAGGACATCGTCGCCCACATCCGTGAGACCACCAAGAACCACATCCACCTGATGATCGCCACGCACGAGCATCAGGACCACGTGAGCGGCTTTCACACGTTGAAAGAAGAGTTTCAGAAGATCACCGTGGACCATGTGTGGATGGCCTGGACGGAAAACCCTGAAGACGACCTGGCCAAGGTGCTTGAGAAAAAGAAAGGCGACCTCGGGCAGGCGGTCGGTCTGGCCATGCAGCATCTCAAGGCCGCCCACGGTGAGGCAGGCGCAGCGGCGATGGCTGCGGCGATGGGCGACCTGCTGGAGTTTGCGGTCGGACCCGAAGGGCTCAACAGTCTCGGTGCGGCCGAGCCGGCCAAGACGGTGGACGATGGCATGACTTTCGTGCGCACGGGGCAGAAGACGCCTGCGGGAGAGAAAGTCCAGGCGGTGTACCACAGTCCGGGCGGCCAGGCGCTGGAGCCCGCGTGGCTGCCGGGCTTCCGCTTCTACGTGCTGGGCCCACCGCGTGACAAGGCCAGGCTCAAGGACATGGGGCAGGACGGCAGCCCGGAGATCTACGGCATCGCTGACAGCCTGCGGGCGGGTGCCGCCGACAGCGCCAGTCCGCTGACGCGGCAGGACGAAACCAACATGCCCTTTGATGGCCGCTTCCGCTGCAGCGAAACTGACCCCCGGGTGAGCAGCAGCCTCCAGGGCTACTTCAACGCGGACAACACCTGGCGGCGCGTGGACACGGAGTGGCTCTACGGGGCTTCCGACCTGGCCCTGCAACTGGACAACCTGACCAACAACACGAGCCTAGCGCTGGCCATCGAGCGCATCAGCGACGGCAAAGTGCTGCTCTTCCCAGCGGATGCGCAGGAGGGGCACTGGCTCTCCTGGCACGAGCCGGAGGTGCCCTTCACCTATGTGCAGGACGGCACCACCCACCCGACCACGGCGGAGAAGCTGCTAAACAAGACCGTGTTTTACAAGGTGGGGCACCACGCCAGCCACAATGCCACCGCCAAGGCAAAGGGCCTCGAAATGATGATCCGCGAGGACGAGCTCGTGGCCTTCATCCCGGTGGACCGGAAAGTGGCGCTGACGCGGAGCCCAAAAGGCCAGTGGAAAATGCCCGCCACCAAACTGTACCGCCGCCTGCTGGAAAAATGCCAGGGGCGCGTGGCACGGTCTGACATCGGCTGGGCGGACGACCCTGCCAACGCCAAGGAACAGGAGGTGGAGGCCACCTTTAAAGACCTCGCCACCCCGGCGGAATGGGCGCAGTGGGAGCAGTCCCGCAAGAAGGCAGCGGCAGCTTCCGTCACCATCGAGGATTTGTACATCGACTACCTGCTCAAGTAATCTTTGGAGAGGGCGCTGCGTGCTTTGACTCCATCCGCCACCCGAACACCCACACCTCATGAAACAGCGCCTCCCGCTGTCCCTTTCTGGCCTCTTTTCTAGAGACGCCACGGTGACTTCGACAAATGCGGTTCTTTATCATGGTTAGGGTTTGAACTGACGAGATAACACAATGTTTGTACATTGTTTGAATATTTGTCTTGTAATCCAAACACATATTCCCAGAATCCCGGCATGAGTTACCTACACACGCCGCGCATTTCCTTCTCCGGCAGCTTCTTGGCAGACCCTTCGACCATCAACAACAACGACTCGAACTTCGACCCCACCGTTAAACTCAGCAACGAGAAGGCAGACCCGAAGAACCCGCTGAGCAACACCTCCGTTTACTGGAACCCGAACGGCACGCACAACTGGAAATTGGTGGACTGCCAGGTGCTCGGTGCCAGCACGGAAAACGGCACCGTGGAAGCCCCCAGCGCGGACAAGCTCATTGGCGCCAGCGTGCGCGGCGCAGGCAAGTACCCGGCCAAGCTCGTGGACTTGGACCCGGACAACATGTGCGTGTCCCAGATCTGGGGGCTGAAGGTGCAGATCGCCATTCCCAACCCAGAAGACCCCGCCAACCCCCTGGCCTCCGTCACGGGCGATCTGCCGCCCACCGCCTTTGGCGACCTGTGGAACCGCAGCTACCTGGGCCCTGGGGGGAGCCAGATCGGCATGCCCTCCATGTGCGCCGTGTTTCAAAACGTGCTGACCAACGTGGTGTGGGTCAACGAGACCCTTTCCCCCATCCTCACCCAGCTCAAGGCGCTGAGTCCGGACTGCCTGTCTCTGCGCCTGATTGTGGACAGCTACCAGTCCATTGCCACAGCGGAGAACTTCACCCATGGCCGCCTCACCGGCACGCTGGGTCCCGCCTTTGCAGACGAGCCGCCGCGCAGCCCCCCGCGCCGCCTGCCTCCCGTGCTCTTCTGGGATCCGCCGACCTTGCAGGCGAAAGATTTGAAGTACATCTCCCCAGGCGGCATCTTCAGCAATTACGGGCCTGCAGGCGTGCTGCTGGACGAGAAGCGTGGCGTCCTCGTGCTGGACCTGGGGAACTGCGTGCCCACCATCCAGCCCCAGCCTAAGCAGCAGGTGCCGAATGCAGGCTGGCCAGTCGTGGACACCACCTTCAACGTGCTGCTGGGCCAGCCAGCCGCGGCTGCATCCACCGCTCCGGCAGCCACGCCCGAACTGCAGGCAGCCATGGCCGCCAACCAGATGGGCTTGAAAAGCGGTGCCGGCTACCTTGCCGCCGCTGCCGCCTCTCCCACCTTGGGCAGCAGCCCCCAGCCAGTGGCTGAGAACCTGGCTGCGGCCACCACCTTGGGCACGGTCCACTTCACGGCGGACGTCTTTCAAAAGCAGGGCGGTATTCTGGAGCTGCCCCTGTCTGCAGCCTTGGTGCAGGCCGCTGCCTCGCAGCCGCTGGCTCTGCAAGCGACTTCTGCCTCCTCCTCCGTGCTGCCAACACCCTACATCGCCGTGCATGAGGACAGCGCTGGCCTTTATGTGGATGTGTACACCCCTTTCTACCGGCTGGACCCGGGTGATACCACTGCCGTCACCCTGGTGGCGCGGCAGTTTGGCCGCCCCTGGGCCGGTGCCAGCCTCTCCCTCACCCGCCAGCCCGTGGCCTACGCCGCCAACGGCCCCAACCCGACCGGCGACCTGCCGCCCGTGCCCACGCCCATCGCCCACCCGCCAGTGCAGCCCTACGCCTGGTACAATGGCGACCCGCCGGACGCTCTGCTGATGACCGCACCCGGCGGCACGCCCGTGCCCGGCAGTGACAGCCTCACGGTCGTCACCGACGCGAACGGTCTGGCCACATTGGAACTGCACGCCGGGGACCCAGGCCGCGCGCGCTACTACGCAGCAGACAACCAGAATGGCCCGGACGGGCAGGTGTATTTCATCAACATCAATCCATACTGGGCCAGCACTGACCCGCAGATTTTCAACTTCAGCGGCGCACAGTTGAACGTGCTCGTCTTCAGTGGCTACCAGGCGCAGAGCGATCCGCCGAGCTGGGATCTCGACGTGGGTCCCATCTTCAGCCACTACGCCCGCATGGCCCCGTTTATGAAGGGCATCATCGACTTGTCCGACTACACCGTCGTGACGGATAAGATCCAGGGCAACGGTCCGCACATCCAGCACTTGCTGAACTTCCCACGCGAAGATCCGCACCACATGCCCATCACCCGCGACCTCTCCGCCGCGAAGCTGGCAGTCATCAACGACTGGTTCAAGGCAGGCACTCCCAAGAGCCCGCCCACGCCAGCCGGCCCTGGCACACTGGCTTGAGGCCTGTGTTACCGCCGCCCGGCCCACACCCAGCACCCGCCTCCCCTCCCCCGGCTACTCTTCCAGACCGCAGCCAGCACCGCTCCCAGTCCCTGACGAGTCGGCAAGCTCGTCCTGCCCCAGCCCCGCACAGCCCACTGACCTTTATGAACCCACGCCACATCTCCGCCCCACGCACCCCCGCAGCACCCCGGCTGCGTACCAGCCTGCCCTTGCTGCTCCTGCTGGGCACCTTCGCCACCAGCCCCCTGCTGCGTGCCGAGACCCCTCCCAAGCCCAAGGCCCCGGCAGCCCCTGCTGCACCTGCCGCTCCCGCAGTCGCCGTGGACAACAACACCGTGCCCTACACGCTGGAGGTGGAGGAGGTGCCGAAATCGAACATGCCCCCCATCCACTCCTTTGCCTCCGGCTACGCGGACGGCAAGTGGCTGCTCATCGGCGGGCGCAATGCCGGGCTGCACGGCTTTAACACCGACGGCAGCAAGAACTTCCCCCGGCCCACCGCCAACACCATCGCCTACGTCGTCGATCCTGCCGGCAACAAGGTGCTGGGCCAGGTGGACCTCACGAAGTACCTCGCCAAACGGCCCGACCTGCTCGGCCCCCTCACGGCCACGAATCCCGAGTTTGTCCAGGTAGGCCGCTACCTCTACCTGATCGGCGGCTATGGCAAGGACCTCGCCGATCCCCAGGGTGCCATGGTCACCTTCGGCAGCGTCATCCGCATCCACATCCCCAACCTCATCATCGACATCGTCAACAAAGCGGGGGGAGTGATCGAAAAGCACATCCAGCGCAACCCCGCCAGCGACAGGCGTCTTAAAGTCACCGGCGGCCAGTTGAAATACCACGACGGCCGCTTCTACATCATCTTCGGCCAGGAATTCACCGGCCACTACACCCTGCCCACCAAGGACTACAACAAAGCCGGCGGCGAGTTCCAAAAATACACCGAGAAGATCCGCATCCTCACCCTCAAGGACGACCTCAGCATCGACCAATATGCCGAGGAAGATGGCGGCTACGACGACGCACTGCCTTACCACCGGCGCGACCTCAATGTGTGCGACGTCATCCTCCAGCATCCCGGTGCCAACGGCAAACCCAGCACCGAAGAGGCCGCCTGCGTCGTTTACGGCGGCGTCTTCAAGGCCGGGCAGATCGGCGGGCACGTACACCCCGTGGACATCTTCTACGCCAACCCCTTCAGCACCGCCCAGACGCACGACACCACCCCCACCTACGCCCGCGTGCGGTCCGACTTCAGCCAGGCGCTCAACCACTACGACTGCGCCAACTTCACCCTCTACGACAGCTACAACGGCAATTCCTATACCAACCTGTTCGGCGGCATCAGCCAGTTTCACTACGACGCCGCGAAGCAAGCGCTCATCCAGGACGCCATCAACTTCCCGGTGGACGGCCTGCCCTTCATCAACACCGTCTCCGTCATTCGGCACGGCGCTACAGGCATCAGTCAGAACATTCAGCCCGCGCCAGGCTGGGCACCGGGGACCACACTGCTAGGCACCGACGCCCAGTTTCTCGTTCATCACAGCAAGCTGCATCCCCATGCCATCATGGAAGGCGGCGTCATCAACCTCGCCAAGCTCGGCACCGGCCTGCATGTCATCGGTCACATCCTCGGCGGTATTGAGGCCTTCGGCCCCTACACCGGCCTGCTGCCGGCGGACAAGCCCAGCAGCCAGGCCAGCACCCGCCTCTTCCAGATCAAGCTCAGGGTCACTCCCTCCGCCGTGACCCCCATGCCTCCGCTGCCCCCAGGCCCCACGCCCTACAATCCCTGAGTGGGGCAGGACAGACAGCCCCGCCTCGCGCCGGGAGTACGAAAGTCTAAGGAGTGAAGGTAGGGAGGCTTGCCCTCAAGCCGCCGCCGAGCGGCCCCTGGCACCCTTTCCAGAAATCAGTTTCGCGAGACACGACAAAGGCCCGTCCGTGCGTCCCTGGATGCATGGGCGTGAGGGTGGGGGATTCGTGTCCTTTTCGCACCGCCATGGGCGTAAAATCAACTTTTTGCATCAAACGTTGTTGACATTCCAAAAACGGACCCAAGTCTATCTTCATTCCTGAGGGTGGCTGCCGTGCAGAACGCGGTCTCCGGCAGAGATGACAGCGAAGCGGCAGTGAAGAACTCTGGCCTCGCAACCACCGCAAAACGCTGAAGCCCCAGACGGCTTCCAGCCCACCACGCCCGACCTCAAGCGGACACCGCGCCTTTCCGGCATCTCCATGCCACGGCGCGCCCGCATGATACCACAAGGCACCAGTTAGTATCACATTCTACAACACATAACCATTAACGACAAAACATCATCATGAACTCGAAAATCCATGCCCATGCCTCATACGCCCCCGCCACCCTGCCCTCCCAGACACCGAAGCTGGAGCTGCTCACGCAGGTGCAGATGGCGCAGAGGCTCGGCATCACCCGCCGGACCCTGCACACCTGGGTCCTCAATGGGACGGTGCCCATGATCAAGGTACGCGGCTACTGCCGCTTTGATGCCGCCAAGGTCTGGGCCGCGCTGCAGCAGCACGAGCGGCCTGTCGGCGGCGGCAGCCAGAAAGCCACCGCTTCCTCCCCAAAGAGAAGCCCGAGCGCCTAACCCTTCACCCCTTGGTCGGGGGCAGGCACCTCCGCCGACCCTGCCCGAGGCTGCGTAGCGGGGCGGCTCCATCTCCGGTGGGAAACACCGGAGAGAGCATGGGCGCCCCGCACCCCAGCACATCCCACCTCAGCCCCAGACCTGCCGGCAGCATGAGCGCCACCGACCTCTACTTCACCGCCCCGCTCGCCCTCCTGCACAGCGGCACCAGCGCGCTGGATGTGCTGGAGCGCTGCCTCTCCTGTGGCATCGTCAATGCAGGCATCGGCTACCGGAAAATCCATGGCGAGGCCGCTTTCCAGGAGAAGCTGGCCAAGGCCAGCGCCGAGACGGAAGCCCAGGGCGAGGACCTGCCCACCGTACACCCCTTGGATGCGACCCCGTCCTCCTTGGAGGCGGCGCTGGTGGGCGCACCCATCGTGGGCGTGCTGGGCGGCAGCCGCGCCACCGATGCCATCCTCTACTGCCAGAATCATCAGCCTGGAGCCGTCTTCTTCCGCCTCCGCGCCGACTGGATGTGGAACGCCCTCCACACCACACGGGCAGACCACGGAGAGGAAGCTGAAGACTCCATGGTTTTCAAGCCGCTCTCCTGGCGCGAGTTCCGCATCCTCGCCGCCATCCTCAGCGCCAAGGTCAACACCTACGGCTTCACCTTCCTCGGCTGGGAGAGCATCCAGGCCCGCGCCTGCGGCTTCCACAGCAAGGCGCTCTTTCAGGCCGGAAAGGCCTCCCTGCCCGCGCACTGCCAGCCGATGTCCCGCCACGACATCCGCCGGGGGCTGGACCGGCTGGAGGCGCTGGGCTTCTACGCCCGCTGCCGCTACGCCACCGGCAAACGTGGCGGGTTGATGGCCTACTCCTTCCGCCATCCCAAGCGCGAGGGCCTAGTGGCCGCCATCCAGCAATGGGCCACCGCCAACCAGGTCTTCCAGGCGAAAACCACCGCCCTGCGCGCCGCCGATCTAGCCGCCTTTGCGAAGCCCAAGCCTAAGCCCCAGGTGACGCCACAGGCAGGGGTCCTTCCGTCTCCCGGTCCCAGCCACAACGTGAGCTTTCGCCCGCAGGAGCCCCCGCCACGCCCCTGCCGCTACCCCTAGCCGAGGGCCCATTCCAGCCAGCCTCCGCGCCCAGCGCCACACCGGGAGCACCGCGCCCACCCGCTCCCTGCCAACCTCAGAACAAGCGCCGAACAAGTCCGGGACAAGCCCTCACCAACCAGCTCACCAAGCCCCTCACCAACATAAGGAGAAAGACTCTGGAAAGAGAAAGGCACTAAAGATAAAGACTTCTGAAAGAGACCCGGAAGACGCAAACAAGCGCCTCCGGCGCGCCCTAAGTCTTGGAAGTGCCACTTCCACTCCAGACCCACCCGCAAGGCCCTGGGGCGCTCTCGCGGCCAGCCAGAATCCGAACACCTCCAGCCCTAGACGGGTTGGCCAGGGGATAAAGAATGCGGGCGCTTTTCTTCCTACAGCTTCCGCCACTGGTCCGGCCCACCGCCGGTGGTGTGACGCACGCGCTCCACGTGCAGAGGCGAATTGGGCGACATCTCCCTGGCCCGAGCGATGGCTTCAGCCTGCGTGGCTTCGACAGCACTCGCTCTTTGTGAGTTACCCTTCCTCACCGCGTAATCGCCCTCAGAACGCTTTTCGATATACAGTGGTTCAGTCTTCATAATTATAAAGGCTGCTACAATAGATTGCGTCTGTCAACCTGACCCCCGAGCGGTCAATCACCCATGCCGCCGCAGCGAAGCTCACCGCCGCTTCGTTCATAATTCCCAGATAATGCCAAGCACGAATGGCATCTTATCGGCACATCGTTTAGCACTTTCATCACCGCGCCTCCTTGCCGCAGTGTCCAATCGCCCCCTTACCCCACAATCCCCGGCACCAGCTCGCCATGGACGTCCGTGAGGCGGAAGTCGCGGCCCTGATACCGGAAGGTGAGGCGTTCGTGGTCGAGGCCGAGGAGGTTCAGGACGGTGGCGTTGAGGTCGTGGGTGTGGACGGGGTTTTCGGCGATGTTGAAGCCGAAGTCGTCGGTCTTGCCGTACACGGTGCCGGGCCGGGTGCCGCCGCCGGCCATCCACATGGTGTAGGCGTCTTTGTGGTGGTCGCGTCCGGGGGAGGTCTTGACGCCGTCGCCGTTCGCGCCCTGGCGCAGCGGGGTGCGGCCAAATTCGCCACCCCAGATCACGAGGGTTTCATCGAGCAGGCCGCGTTGTTTGAGGTCGCGCACGAGGGCGGCCATGGGCTGGTCCACGTCTTTGGCTTTGGCGGTGAGGGCGCGCTTGAGGCCGCCATGGTGGTCCCAGTCGGAATCAAAGAGCTGCACCATGCGCACGCCGCGCTCGATGAGGCGGCGGGCGAGCAGGCAGTTGTTGGCAAAGGAGGCCTTGCCGGGGAGCGCGCCGTACATGTCCAGCGTGGCCTGATTTTCCCGTGAGATGTCCATGAGCTCCGGCACGCTGGTCTGCATGCGGTAGGCCATTTCGTACTGGCTGATGCGCGTGGCGATCTCGGGATCTCCCACGATGTCGAGCTGCTGCTGATTGAGCGCTTTCACCGCGTCCAGCACATGGCGGCGGTCGGTGGTGCTTTGTCCGGGCGGATTGCCGAGGAAGAGCACGGGCTCGCCACTGCCGCGAAACGGGATGCCCTGGTACACGCTGGGCAGGAAGCCGGTGCTCCAGAGCGTGGAGCCTGCGCCGCCGGGAGGCCCGGACTGAAGCACCACGTAGGCGGGCAGGTCGCGGTTCTCGGTGCCGAGGCCGTAGGTGACCCACGCGCCGAGGCTGGGCCGACCGCCCTGGCCAAAGCCGGTGTGCAGAAACATCTGCGCGGGGGCGTGATTGATCTCGTTGGTGTGCAGGGATTTCACCACGCAGATGTCGTCCGCCACGGTGCCAAGGTGTGGGAGCAGCTCGCTGAGTTCCAGCCCGCTCTGGCCATGGCGCTGGAATTTGAACTCGCTGCCTGCCAGCTTGAGCTCGCCGCCGATGAAGGCAAAGCGCTTGCCCTTGGTCAGCTCCGCCGGGCAGGTCTGGCCGTCCATCTTTTGCAGCAGCGGTTTGTAGTCGTAGAGATCGAGCTGCGAGGGCGCACCGATCATGTGCAGGTAGATGATGTGCTTGGCCTTCGGCGCGAAGTGGGGTCGCGGCCCTGCCAGCGCGGCAGCCGCAGGTAGATCCCGTGCGAGCATGGACCCCAGCGCCATGGAGCCGAGCCCCAGCCCGGACTGCCGGAAGAACTGGCGGCGGGAGACATCGAGGAACGCGGGGGTGGTCATGGCCGGGGTAAAACGTGCGGAGACGAGCGGAGATTGCAGTTCCTGCGGAACAGGGGAGTCCTTGTTGCACAGCAACAAGGCTACTTTATGAATACCGCATGGCACTGGGAACCAAAAATCGACTGCATGAGACGGGCGTGGCCTGCAAGACCTACCTGCGTGAGCAGCACAGCGACCAGCTGGATCTGGTCACTGAGTTCATCGTGGAGATTGAAGGCACGGGCTCCAAGCAGGATCTGACGGCGTGGAATCAGTTCAGCGATCTGCGGCGCAATCAGGCCGAAATGCTGCAGCGCGCAGAGGCGGCGTTTCAGACGTGGCTGGCGGGCGGCTGATCTGCTGCTGCCCCGCGCTTCGTAGTGAAGCAGCGTACCAGCCAGGTCAGCGTCAGCGTGGTCATGGCACCCGTGGCATCGGCGATGAGGTCGCGCATGGTTTCGCGGATGCTGTACTGGATGTGGGAACCGAACGCGAGATCGGAGAAAAATTCCGCGAACTCCCAGAACAAGCCCACCGTGCAGGCGAGCGCAAAGGTGAAGAGGTAGCGGGCCAATGGGGTGAGCTTTCCAAACCAGTGCGCGAAGCAGTCCAGCGCATGCCAGAGGAAGAACGAGATGGCGACTCCGCCGCTGTAATGCATGAGGAAATCCAACCGCTGCCGCCAGGGCGTGTGCTGGATCTGGTGATGAAAGACGAGAACCACCAGGGGGGCCCAGCCGGCGCGCAGGAGCAGGCGGAGCAGCGGTGTCATACCTTCTTCCAGTCCACCTTGGCGATCTGCTCGCGGCCATTGCGGTCGTGGTATTTCACGTGGCCGTGCTCCACGCCGTACTCGTGGACGCACTTGGTCACTTTCACGTCGTAGCAGCAGTATTCGGCGATCTTGGCGACTTCGCCTTGCTGCCACCATTTGAGTGCGTCGAGGCCGTCGGCGGTCTTGCCCATGCCGAGCGTGGCTGCGGCCACGGCGTCGAGCTTGATGCGGTGGCCAAGCACCTTTTCGAGATCGATGAGCAGATCGAGGCTGTGCGGCAGATCGGCAGGGTCAAAGAGCAGGTCATGACCTTTGAGCACCTCGTAATCGAAGCCGATGTGATTGAAGCCGACGACGAGATCCGCGTTTTTGAGCTGACGGATGAGATCAGGTGTCTCTTCCTGCGTGTAGATGCTGTACTCGTTCCGCCCGGTGCTGAACGTGCAGGCCACGGAGATGCCCATTTCGTGCTTGTTGCCCCAGCCGCCGACATCGTTCGCGGTGCGGCGTGTTTCGAGGTCGAAATAAACAATGTCTCCAGCCATGATCGCGAGGCGCGGCGAAAGCTTAGCCGATGCGATAAACGATGCGCGCCTTGTCCATGTCGTAGGGCGACATTTCGATCTTCACCGCATCGCCGATGACGAGACGGATGAATTTCTTGCGCATCTTGCCTGAGATATGAGCGAGCACTTCGTGGCCGTTGCGCAGCTTCACGCGGAACATGGTGCCAGCGAGCACTGCGGCGATGGTGCCTTCGAGCTCGATGGCTTCTTCCTTCTGTTTGCCAGCGTCCACAGGCTCCGGCGGACGTGGTGGTGGGATAAAGCGAGGTGGGCCGTTGCGACGAGGTGGGCCGCTGCGGCGGGCGGGGCCGCCGCGTGATGGACCGCGATTGGGGGGACGTGACATGCGTAAAAAAGTAGGGTTTGAGGATGCTCCCACACGCGGGGATTACAAGGGTAATTTTGTGCCGTGACTGGCGGGGAAGCCCGATCTGTCAATTCGGATAGACAAAAATCTCGCCGCCGTGCGTGCTGCGGCATCCCGGCCACCGCAGCACCAGGCTCATGCCGCCCGTGCAGAAACATGCTGGGGTGGTCAGTACAAATCCAGCGCCAGATCCAGCGCACGCGACGAATGCGTGAGCGCGCCCACGGAGATGGCGTTTACGCCCGTGGCCGCAACATCCTTGATGGTGTCAATGGTGATGCCGCCGCTGGCTTCCAGCCAGAGCCTGCCGTTCACGAGTTTGACGGCCTCCCGCTGCATGTCGGTGCTCATGTTGTCCAGCAGGAGCATGTCCACGCCGTCGAGCGTGAGGAAGTCGGCGACTTGTTCCAGCGTGGCGGCTTCGAGCTGCACGCGGGTGCCGGGGCGCTCCGTGCGCAGTTTGTGGATGGCGGCCTGGAGGGAGGTCAGGTCGCTGTTGGCGGCGAGGTGATTGTCTTTGACCATGGCGTGGTCGTAGAGGCCCATGCGGTGGTTGGTGCCGCCACCGTCTTTCACGGCGGCTTTTTCGATCAAACGCCAGCCGGGGGTGGTTTTCCGCGTGTCCCAGACCTGCACAGGGTGCGGCTTCACAGCCTCCACATAGCGCTGCGTCTGGGCAGCCACGCCGCAGAGACGCTGGAGGAAATTCAGCGCGGTGCGTTCGGCGGTCAGCAGGGAGCGCGTGCTGCCGGCGGCCTTCATCAGGATGCTGCCGCGCACAAAGGGGCTGCCATCAGGAATGCAGACCTCCACTTCGAGCGCGGGGTCGATTTCTTGGAAGACAGCCACGGCGATTTCCGCCCCGGAGACGATGCCGGGCTCACGGGCGACGATTTCGGCCCGAGAGCGTGAATCTGCGGGAATGAAGTAGAGGGAGGTGACATCGCCAGTGCCGACATCTTCGGCGATGGCGGCGCGGATCAGGGCTAAAACGGAGGGTTCCATGGGTGGGTGGAGGATAGGCTGGAGCGGGGAGGTTTCCAGTACGGGGAAAAACAGGTTGCTAAATTGTGGGAACTGTCCATCTTCTCCGCCCCTCGCCCCCGGCCGGACTGTTTGAAGGCCTTGCGCAGCGCGGATTTAGGAGTGTGTCATGAGCAACATCATCGAAAAGATCAATCAAGAGCAGCTGAAGAAGGAAGTCACCGCTTTCACCGTGGGTGACAGCGTCAAGGTCCACACCCGAGTCGTTGAAGGCGACAAAGAGCGTATCCAGATCTTCGCAGGCATCGTCATCGCCCGTAAAGGCTACGGCATCAACGAAGCCTTCACCGTCCGCAAAATTTCCTATGGCGAAGGCGTGGAGCGTGTTTTCCCCGTGCATAGCCCAAAAGTGGCCAAGGTGGAAATCACCAAGAACGGCAAAGTGCGTCGTGCCCGCCTGCACTACCTGCGTCAGCGCCAAGGCAAGGACGCCATGTCCGTCAAGGACCAGGTCCAGAGCGAAAACTGAGTTTTCCAAGAGTGTGTGTTTCCCAAGCAAAAGGGGAGGGCTGCAAAGCCCTCCCTTTTTTGTGCCTGTCTCGTGAGATGCGGGGCGAAGCCGCCGCGATCCGCTTGTCACGCCCCTGAGCCTGGCTCATCTCTCATCTCACCACCAGGCCCCGTTGCTCCACCAGCCCTGGCACGGCCTCCTGCAGCCCCTGCGTGTTGCCCACAAACAAGCACTGGTCCAGCACCGTCCCCGTGCAGCTCGCTGCATTCACGCGCAACGCTGCGCCCTTGGATCCCACCACCTGCACCGCTGTAAACCGGTTCCCCGAAGAATTCGTCCGCGCATTGCTATCCACCTGATCCACAAAAATGCCATCCCTTCCGCTCCCGCTGACCAGGATGCTCTGAAACCGGTTGTCGCTCGAATGCCGCATGAAAACCCCGTGCGTACCATTCTTCACCAGCCGTGAATCGCTGATGACATTGTGGTCAAAATTCAGATCCGTGGAAATCCCGGCGCTCCTGTTGTCATGCAGATACAGGCCCGTGAACACACTGTCCTCCGTCTCATAGCAGGCCAGCCCGTCGAATTCATTGCGGCCTGCACTGAAGTCCCGCACCGTCACCCTGCGGCAGTGCTTCTCCGTCACCAGTCCGCCCGAGCGGCAGTTGTCCGCGCTCACCCGCAGCACCAGCACATCCTTCGCGCGCCGCACCACCAGCCCCGAGCTGCGAATGGCCGTGAACTCCCCCGTGTCGCATTTCCCATTCCAGCATTCACCCCGCTGCTGCGTCCGGTTGCCGTCTATCGCCAGATCCGCCACACAGATTCTGCGCACCTCCCGCCGCGGCGCATTCGCCTCATCCCCCACAATCAGCACCGGACAGCTGGCCTTCGCCAGCAGCCTGATCTTCGTCGCAGGCCCCGCCCCACGCAGCGTCACGCCGCTCGTCCGGATGACCACCGGCGCCGTGCAGCCATACGTCCCAGGGCCCAGCACCACCTCGCCCCCTTCCCTGCCACACAGCGCAATCGCCCGGTTGATCCCGGCTCCGCCCTCAGCCGGCCCCACATGAAAAACGCGTGCCTCCCCCGCCATGCCCCAGGTGCAGGCGAGGCCAAACAGCAGAGCAGTCTTTAACCAAGGAGGGGCGCAGATCATGTTTCGAGTCATCCAGTCACCTGATATACGCATCCGGCACCCGACCTGGCCGTTCCTCTTCGTCTGCCTCCCGCACGCGGTCCGCGTGCTCCAGTCATGGTTCTGGCACGGGTATCAGTGGCTCCGGGCGGAGATGCTCGGCGATGATGCGGTCCAGTTCGCGGATACCAAAAGGTTTGTTCAGGTAGGCGGTGGCTCCGGCGGCCAGGCACTTTTCTTTGTCTGCGGCGCTCGCATGACCTGAAAGACTGACGATGGCAATGGCACGTGTCTTAGGATCTGCGGCGGCACGAATCTGCCGGATGGCGCTCAAGCCATCCACCACGGGCATGCGCACATCCATCAGGATGAGATCGGGCTGCTGCGTGCTGGCCTGCTCCACGGCTTCGCTGCCATCCCGGGCGGTGATGACATTGAAGCCCAGGCTTTCAAGATAGCTGCGCGTGACGGTGACGAGCGCGGGCTGATCATCCGCGATCAAAATGGTGGGCTGGCGGGAAGAGCTGGGTGGCAGAGCTAAGCCGCTGACGGGAGACTCAGGCAGGCACGGTTCCGGCATGGGTACTGTGGCCGACGACCGGCGCAGGGGCAGACGAAGGGACATGCCGGTCTGCTGCCCGGCGGCTTCGTCCAGCGCAAAGGTGCCGCCGTGGAGATGCACCAGTTGCTGCAGCAAGGCTAGGCCGATGGGCTTGACTTTTCCCAGCCGAATGAGGAGCTGCTCCGGGGCAGCGGGAGACAGGCTGGCCCCGCCCGAAGTCTGGAGCAGCAGACCACTCTCGTCATGCGTGATGCGCAACTGCAACTGGCCGCCAGTGTGCATGGATAAAACAGCGGCAGAGAGCAGTTCGGTGATGATCTGCTGCAGCCGGCGCGCATCGGCCAGGACGCCGAGGTCGGGCGGCTGCACTTCGGTGACAATCTGAATGGAGCGTGAGTGCGCCAGCCCCGCCATCGTGGCCACGCTGCTGGCGCAGTTCTCACCCACCATGCATGCGGTCTCCTTCAACGAGAATGCCCCCGCTTCGATCCTGCCGAGATCCACCACGTCTGCGATGAGCAGGAGCAATTGGCGTGCGCTGCCCTGAATGGCGGTGACCGCCGTTTGCTGCGCGCTTTCCAGCGGCCCGTAAACACCCTCCAGCAGCGTCTCTGCCTGGGCGAGGATGTTTGAGAGCGGATTGCGCAACTCATGCCCAATGCTGCCGAGGAATTCATTTTTCTCCGCTGCCGACTTCCCAATAACAGAGGGATTCAAAAGCATCGAGTCATGCAGCCAAGGTTTAGTTGAGTCTAAATCATTATTCATTATGATGCTTCAACGCTACACGTCTCAGATTTGCTGTATGTTATTACTGATTTCAGTCCTAACTAGAAACTAAAGAGCATTCATGCAGCAGGCAAATTGGCATTCCAATTGTACAGGAAATTCCCGGGTGATCCTGCTAGTGGAGGATCACGACATCTATCGTGAAGTGGTGCGTGCCGCCCTGGCCAAATATCTGCCTGATTTTGACATGGTGGAGGCGGACTGTGTGGCCGCCGCGCTGCCGCTGCTGCAGATGCACGACATTGATGTGATGGTCATTGACATGACTCTGCCGGACGGTTCTGCCATTGATCTGCTGGAACAGTGCGGCTGCTTCGTCCAGCGGGGGGTGAAAGTCATCGTGCTAAGCAGTCATTCCAGCGCCGACATGCTGCCAGTTTTGAGCCGGCCTGATGTGCATGGCTTCGTCTCGAAGGATCAGGGGCTGAAGACCCTGGCAGAAATGATCACCGCCATTTGCCCTGCTGAAAAACCGGAGATCGCCGCAGCGGAAGAACTGGAACCGGCGCTGGAACAGGCCTAGTGGAATAGTGAAACCCTGCTTCATGATCCTGCTGCCATGACGACGACCACCGCCAATGACGACCTGGACACAGCCGTTCAAGGCGACTGGTTTCGCAGTGTCTTTGACTGCCTCAATGATGCGGTTTTCATCCATGACATCGTCACAGGGGCCATTCTGGAGGTCAATCAACGTGCCTGTGAAATGTATGGCTGCAGTCCGGAGGAAATGCGGCGGCTGACCATCGCGGCGCTCAGCGTCAACACCCTGCCTTACACGCTGGAGGAGTCGCTGCACTGGATGCGGAAGGCGGTCGAGGAAGGCCCGCAGCTCTTCGAGTGGCAGGCCCGCGCGCGCTCCGGACGTGTGTTCTGGGTGGAGTTCAGCATGCGCAAAGCCGACATCATGGGGCAGGGACGGCTGATCGTCATCGCGCGTGATATTTCCAAGCGCAAACAAGCCGAGAGTGAACTGCGGCGGAGCGAGGAACGGTTCCGGACCGTGCTGGGCAACTCCAAGGACCCGGTGTACTGCCTCAGCCTGCCCACCCTGACGTATGATTACATCAGCCCTGCGGTGGAGCAGGTGCTGGGGTTCAGCATCGAAGAGTGCATTGCGGGAGGGCTTCGTTTCATGGTTTCACGCATTCATCCTGATGATTTTCAGTTGAAGCGCGACCGGCTGGAAAAGCTGATGGCACGTGATCTGAACGGGGATTTTCAACCCGTGCTGGAATATCGGTTCCAGCACAAGAATGAGGCTTACCGCTGGATCAGTGACCACCGGTCCGTCGTCAGAGACAGTGAAGGCAAGCCGGTGGCGATCATTGGGAACCTGCGCGATTTCACGGCGCGGCGCGAACACGAGGAGGCACTGCAGCAGCAGGCGCATGCGACGCTGCTGTACCATCTGGAAAACACCTCGCTGGCGCTGGTGGAGTGCGATACGAGCTGCCGCATCTGCCGGTGGTCCCCGCAGGCGGAAAAAATCTTTGGTTGGACCGAGACGGACGTCATGGGCCGCGATCACACCGACTGGAACTTCGTCCATCCTGAAGATCTGCCACGGGTGAAAGCCACGCTGGGCCGTCTGCTGGACCGGTCCGAATCCCGCAACACCTGCATCAACCGGAATTTCACCAGTGACGGCCGGGTGATTGTCTGTGAGTGGCACAACTCCGCCCTGCTGAACGAAGAAGGGGAGCTGCAGTCGATTCTCTCGCTGGCCTCGGACATCACGGTGGAGAAAAAAGTGGAGGAAGCGCTGCGTGCGATGGCGGAAGGCGTGGATGCACGGAGTGGCGAGACCTTTTTCCAATCGCTCTGCCTGCAGGTGGCCCACACGGTGGAGGCCCGATACGCCACGGTGGCCATGCTCCTGCCGGAGCGGGACCGAATGGTGCGAACGCTGGGTTTTTGCGCCGATGGCAAGGTGCTGCCAAACAAGACCTGCTCCCTGATCGGCACGCCATGTTACAACGTGGCCAGCGGCGAGGTGTGTTACTATGACCGCGATGTGCAGCAGCACTTTCCGGACGACCAGATATTGCAGGAGCTGGGTGCCAACAGCTACATGGGCATGCCGCTGCATGCCACGGACGGGCGCGTGATCGGAATGATCGCGGTGTTCAGCGACCACTCGCTGGACCACCGAGAACGCCTGCATGCCATGTTCCAGCTCTTTGCCGTACGCGCAGCGGCGGAGATGGAACGACACCAGGCAGAGCTGGCCCTGCGGCAGAGTGAAGAACGCTATGCGCTGGCGGCCACGGGTTCGACAGGCGGTGTCTGGGACTGGGACATCCGCACCGGTGGCGTCTATTATTCCGCGCGTTTCCGTGAACTGCTCGGCTACAACCATGAGGAGTTTCCCAGCCTGTTTTTTGCCTGGGAGCAGAAAATGCACCCGGTGGACCTGCCGCTGGTGCGTGCGGCCCTGGAGAGCCATCTGGAGCGGCGCAGTGAATTTTGCATCGAGTACCGTATTCAGGTGAAGTCGGGCGGATTCCGGTGGTTTGAGGCCCGCGGCCAGGCCTTGTGGGACAAACACGGAGAGCCCTACCGCATGGCGGGGTCCGCACTGGACATTCACGAACGCAAGCTGGACGAACAACGCCTGCTGCGCCTGAACCGGCTGCATGCGATGTCCAGCAGCATCAACGAGGCGATCGTCCGCATCCGCGAGCCGCAACTGCTCTACGAAGCGGCGGTGAGCATTGCGGTGGAGAAAGGCAGCATGAAAATGGCCTGGATCGGCTTTTTTGATGAAGCCTCCCAGTTGCTGAAGCCAGCCGCCTGTGCCGGCAGTTACGAGAACTACCTGGACGGTCTGACCCTGATCACCCGCGGTGACCATCCCTCAGGTCGTGGCCCGGCAGGACGCGCCTTCCGCAGCGGCACGCATGAAATCTCCAATGACATCGAGCACGATGAAACGTTCTACTATCGGGAGCGTGCCCTGGAGCGCGGCTTTCGTTCCTGCGCCGCATTTCCTTTAAAACCAGGCGGCACCCCGGTGGGAGTCCTGCTGATCTATGCGGACGAGCGCGACTGCTTTCAGGAGGAGGAAATCCGCGTGCTCAGCGCGCTGGCCAATGACCTGTCCTTTGCCATGGAGACCGTGGTGCGGGAGAAGGAACGCCAGCAGGCCATCGAAGCCCTGCGGGAAAATGAACGCATGATCTCGACGCTGATGGGAAATCTTCCCGGCGCCGCCTACCGCTCCCTGATTGATGAAAAATGGACCCTGGAGTTTATCAGTGAAGGCTGCCTGGAGCTCACGGGCTACGAGGCAGAGGTGTTCGCCGGCAACGGCGAGGTCTTCTTCGGCGATCTGATTCATCCGGAGGACCGGGAATATGTACGCCAGACGGTGGCGGAAGCTGTCGCTGCGGGAAAACGCTTTGAAGTAAGCTACCGCATTCGCACGGCCGAAGGTGCGGTGAAGTGGATCTGGGAACGCGGCCAGGGGATTCCCTCCGAGGATGGTCAGATGCGGCACATCGAGGGCTTCATGACCGATGTGACGGAAAAACGCCGCATGGAATCCCAGTCCCTGCGCAATCAGCGCCTGGAAAGCATCGGCACACTCGCCGGAGGGGTGGCGCATGATTTGAACAACGTGCTGACCCCCATCCTGATGTCGCTCACGATTCTGCGCATGAAGCTGCAGCAACCGCGCGACATCGAACTGCTGAACGCCATGGAGAACAGCGCGAACCGCGGCGCGGAGATGGTGAAGCAGATCCTCAGCTTTGCGCGTGGGGTCGAGGGCCGCAACATGCGCCTGCGGCCGCAGGACGTGCTGCAAGAAATCGAGCAGCTCATCCATGAAACCTTCCCCAAGTTCATCAAATGCCGCATCTCCTGCGCCGTGGAGACCTGGAACGTGGAGGGAGACCCCACCCAGCTGCACCAGGTGCTGCTCAATCTGTGCGTCAACGCCCGTGATGCCATGCCTTCAGGCGGCGAACTGGACATCACGGTGAGCAATGTGGCCGTGGACGAGCAGTTCGTGAGCATGCATCCCGACGCCAAAACGGGACCGCATGTGGTCTTCGAAGTGCGGGACACCGGCACGGGCATTCCACCCGAAGTTCGAGATCGTATTTTTGATCCGTTCTTCACCACCAAGGAAATGGGCAAGGGCACCGGGCTCGGACTTGCCACCACCCTCGGCATCGTCAAATCGCACCATGGGTTCATTGATCTCACGAGCCGGATGGGCAAGGGCACGGTGTTTCGCA
The DNA here is from genome assembly GCA_002279765.1 of Verrucomicrobia bacterium 12-59-8. Next base: position 36,401 of record NCCR01000031.1, read on the forward strand.
TTTATCTGCCGGCCAAAACGGACCTGGAGACCGTGGAAGTACCAGTGGTCGAGTCTCCGCGCTGCCTGGGACAGGGAGAGCTGATCCTCGTTGTGGATGATGAATCCGCCATTCTTACCGCCACCAAGCACACCCTGGAAGCCTTCGGCTACCGGGTGATCGCCGCGAGCGACGGCACGGACGCCATCGCGACCTTCCTCAAGAGCGCTGAAAAGCCGGCCGCGCTGATCACGGACATGATGATGCCCAACATGGACGGGCCGACGCTGATCCAGGCGCTGCTGAAAATACATCCCGCCCTGCCGATTGTCGGCGCGAGCGGGCTCAGTCATCAAATGCAGGCGCAGGTCAACAGCCTGGGAGTGAAGCATTTCCTGCGCAAACCCTACAACGCCGACGCCCTGCTGGAAGCCTTGGGCGATGTGCTGCAGAACGCACGCAAATCCGCCTGACCTCGTGAGTGGTCAGGTGTCATGCAAGGCGTGGTGGAGCGCCCGCAAGATGGTTTCGGCGGTGTAGGGCTTGGGCAGAAACTGCCGAACCCCGGAACCGGCGGCCTTCGCCACACCGCTGTTGGAGTTGATGCCACTGGCGGCAATGATGCAAACCTTCGGGTTCATTTTCATCAACACCTGAATCGTGGTGGAACCGTCCATGACAGGCATGCGCATGTCCGTCAAAACCAGGTCGATTTCGTTTTGCTGTTTTGCGTAGAGTGAGACCGCTTCCGCCCCATCTGCAGCCAGCAGGACGCGGTAGCCATACGCCTCCAGAGTCTGCCGCGTGATTTCCCGCACGGCGGCCTCGTCATCGACGAGGAGAACCAGCTCCTGATTGCCGCGCGGAAGCACATGCTCTTCGACGACCGGCTGCGCCAAGGCCTGCGCTGGCTGCGTCGGCAGATACACACGGAAGCTGGAGCCCTGCCCCGGCTCGCTGTAAACCCGGAAGAATCCACCATGGCTTTTCATGATGGCCAATGAGGTGGAAAGCCCCAGCCCGGTGCCCTTGCCCATCTCCTTGGTGGTAAAAAAGGGGTCGAAGATTTTGGGGAGAATTTCCTGCGGAATGCCCACGCCATCGTCTTCGATGCTGATCATGATGTGCGGCCCTTCACGCGCCTCGATGTTCATGGCGGCGTATTGTGCATCAATGAAAATGTGCTCGGCGCTGATCGTCAGGGTGCCCCCGGCGGGCATGGCGTCACGCGCATTGACGCACAGATTGATCAGCACCTGGTGGATCTGCGTCGGGTCTCCGGTCACCGTGCCGTTTTCATGCAGTTCATCCCGCAGACGGAGGTGGATCTTTTTGGGGAAAGTGTCTCCGACGATGCGTGCCAGATCCTGCAGCAGGCGGCTGATCTGCAGGGGCGTCTTCTGCCCTTCGACGCCTCTGGCAAAGGAGAGCACCTGGTTCAGCATGTCGGCTCCACGGCGGGCACTGGAGGCGATGGTGTCCAGCGTCGCCCGGCACGCCGCATCCTTGATGCGCAGATTGAGCAGGTCCACCGACATCATGATCGGGGTCAGAACGTTGTTGAGATCATGGGCGATGCCTCCCGCGAGCGTACCGATGCTGTCCATGCGCTGGGATCGGAGAAACTGGTCTTCCAACCTCTTTTGTTCCGTGATGTTCGTATTGATGGCCAGGACGGATTTGGGCCTGCCCTCAACATCTCGCACCAAAGTCCAGCGCCCTTCCACAATGATCTCCACGCCCGCTTTGGTCACCTGCTGGATTTCACCCGTCCATTCACCTCCGGTGAGCACCCAGCGGTTCCTTTCCTCGAACTGCGTGGCATCGCTATAGAGCAGTTCGGACACCTTTTGGCCGAGCGCTTCATCGGCGCTCCAGCCGTAGAGCTTTTCAGCGCTCTTGTTCCAGTAGGTGATCCGGTGGTCCAGATCTCGCACCAGGATGGCATCATTGGCCTTGTCGAGCAGCGAGGCCTGCTGACGGAGCATGTCTTCAACCTGTCTGCGCTCCCACTGCGCGAGCACTAGGGAGATGAAATTGGCCATGGAAGTTGCAAAGCTTTTCTCCTCCGGCAGCCAGGCCCGCAGGGGGCCGACATGCTCCTGACAAAGCACTCCTGCCAACTGCCCGCCCACATGCAGCGGCGCATCCAGCATGGAGGTGATGCCCAACGGTGCGAGGTAGCTCTCCGTGAACTCAGAGGTGCGCGGGTCAAGCCGCGCATCATCCACCGCGATAGTTTCATTTTGCGCCATGGCGCGGAAATAGGCGGGAAAATCTCCGCCATGCAGCTCCAGGCCGGAGGAATGGCGCCTCGGGGAGGCCTCAAACAGCACCTGGCATACGATGGTGCTGCGGGTTTGGTCATACCGCCAGATGCTGACACGCTCCACCTCCATGGCGTGTGCTATTTCTTCTGTAATCAGACGAAACGCCGCCTCCAACTCCACCGCCTGCATCACGCCGCCAAGGATCATCCGGGCCAAAGCGATATGCTGCCTTTCATAGCGCAGATTGCTTTTCCTCAGCTGGTCTGCGGCCTCCTTGCGCGCGGTCACATCCCGCTGGACCGCCACAAAATGAGTCGGCTTGCCGTCGCAGTCGGTGATCGGCACCACATCAATCTCAACCCAGAAGGCGGAACCGTCCTTCTTGTAGTTGACCAGTTCCTCCTTGATTGGCAGCCCCTGCGCGAGGGCTGCATGCATCCGGCCTAAGGCAGAACGGTCGGTCGCCGGCCCTTGCAGAAAGCGTGGGCTGCGCCCCAGCGCCTCTTCCCGGGCATAGCCGGTATGCCTCGTGAATGCATCGTTCACAAAAACAATGCGCGGACCGGGTTCATGCAAGGGATCGGGCTCAGTGATGATGACGATGTCATTGAGGTGGGACACACAGGTTTCCAGCAGCCGCAGCTGTTCCTGATTGTGGCGTGACTTCGTGATGTCTTTGCAGAGCACCAGCATGTTCAGTGCTGCCCCGGACTCATCCCGAATGGCAGAAACGCTGTTTTCCACCCAGGCCACCGAGCCATTTTTGCAGAGATAGCGCTTTTCCACCATGAAGTCGGAAATCCTCCCGGCAAACAACTGCTGGTTCAGCTCCTGCTTGCGCACCACATCGTCCGGGTGGGTGATGGAGGCGAAAGACCGCCCGATCATCTCTTCCTCCGCATAGCCGGTGATCTGACAGTAGTGCTGGTTGATGTGGAGGATCGCCCCTGCCATGTCCGTGATGGCAAAACCCACGCAGACATTGGCGAAGGCCTCGCGGAAGCGGAACTCGCTGATTTTAAACGCCTCCTCAGCCTGCTTGCGCTCCGTGATGTCATGCGCGGTACCCACCATTTTCAAAGGCTGTCCGGTACGCTCATCCAGAAATATCTGCGCGTCCTCATGGATGTAGCGCACTTCGCCATTCGGCAGAATGATGCGGTGGTCGATCGAGTAGCGCCCATGGGCGCGGATGGCCTCGCTGACTGCCAGACTTATCATTTCACGGTCATCGGGATGAACCGCACGAAAGAAATTCTCATTCGTGGTTTCGATGCCGCCCACTTCATGGCCGAAGATGCGAAACACCTCGTCAGACCAGCGCAATGCGTTGACGTTGTGGTCGTCCAGCAACGTCAAATCAAGCTCCCAACTGCCGAAATGTGAAATGCGCTGGGCAGCCGCCATGGTGGCCTCACTTTGCCGCAGCCGTTCTTCGACTTTTTTCCGTGCGGAAATGTCACGGGCCACACTGAGCACCGAAATCACCTGGCCGCCGGCATCCCGCAAAGGAACCGAATGCGTTTCGACCCAGGTCAGGGTGCCTTTGAGACCGATAACGCGGAAAATTTGATGCCCCGGCTGGCCCGCAAGCACCTGGCGATGCAGCTGTTGAAACCTCTCCCGGTCATCGGGATGCACCAGATCAACAATCAGCCCGCCCTCCACCTCGGCCAGCGACTCGGCTTCAATGATTTTCAGGCCAGCAGGGTTCATCTCCCGCAGCCGCCCTTGAGAATCGACGATTTTCACGCACTCGGGTTCGCATTCGACGATGGCCCGGCCTTGTGCCTCCCGTTTACGCAAATCCAGTTCCGCCTGCTTGCGTGTGGTGATGTCAATGCAGGTGATGAGCGCACCCGCGCTGTCATTCACTGGCAGCGGCAGGATGGTGACTTCGATCCAGTGCCATGTACTGGAAGATGACGAGCATGACTCCATCCGAGCACCCGCAGATTGGTGCTCCAACACCGCTTTGAGGGCCTGCGACCATCCTGCGACTCCTTCAAAAAGGGGTTCGCATTGGGTCGCGAAAAAATCAAAACAACTGGTGCCTTTCGGCGGGTACGGCTCCCGACCGGGAGCGCGAGATGCCGAAAGGTCATTCCAGGCACCGTTCACCGCCTGAATGACTCCATGGCGGTCCACCGTCATGACCAGGCTGTGGACCCAAGGCTGCTCCGGCGCATTCTGGGCGCATTCTGAGGCGGCGGACTTCATGGCTGGAGGGCTGCCAAAATTGCCCTCCCCTGCAGGTGCGGGTTCGTTCTCACCAGAGGGCAGATAATACATGGGCATTTCTTACGCAGGAGAAGTCGATGCGCAAAATGACACATGGCAAGAACACAACGGCCAGAAGGTGTGCAACCTTTGGATGGATTTGCTGCGGTAAGCAGCGGAAAGGCAATAAGCTATGGAGATGAGCCATGCTGTTCCATCGGCCATCCATGAGTGTGGTCAAGACTGCGCCTGGGGCAATTATTCCAGGCAGACAATTTGAGAAAAACACGATGGCCACTATAGAAACCGGCGGTGCTGGCCTGGAGAGTCCGCGTTCCACGCCCCGTTCGGCATGGCATTACGGCGATGACGGGCGGATTGAGCAGTTCCACGCAGCCATCGCTATAGCGGATGGGGGGCGCGCAGGGCAGGCCCTGGGCGATGTGAGAAGTCCTGCTTTCAGAGTGCGCTCACAGTCTGGCTGGTTTCAAGAGGGCCTGGCCCACGATGTTGAGCAGTTCCACCATGCCAAAGGGCTTGGGCAGAAAATTTTCACCGGCCTTCAGTTCTTTGGCGTTGCTCAGCGTGGTCGGAGAGTAGCCGCAGGTGAAAATGACCGGGAGCGTCGGATCTTCGTTGGCGAGGGCTTTTTCCAGATCGAAGCCGCTGACTCCGCCAGGGAGTTTGACGTCGATGAGCGCCAGTTTGATGACCGCAGCTTTTTCGCGCCAGATCGCCCAGGCTTCATTGGCATCCGCCGCCGTGAGCACCTTGTGCCCCTGGCTGGTCAGCACATACTCCATCACCTGCCGGACAGAATCCTCATCATCCACGATCAGAATGGTGGACGATTCATCCTCGGCATTATGACTCAGGAGTTTTTTTTCTGGCATGGCTGTTGTGGGAACAGTACCAGTGGCAACTGGCAGGTAAATGGAAAATTCAGTGCCAACTTCCAACACGCTCCGGACATCAATCCAGCCAGCCTGCATGCGCACCAGCCCCAGCACCAGAATCAAGGCGATGTCCGCACCGCTTTCCGGGTCTGATGACAGTTTGGATGCGTCAAACACGCGCGCCAGCTCGGCAGGCGTCATCCCCTTGCCAGTGTCAGAAATCGTCATGACCACAAAATTCCCAGCCTTGGCTTCAGGATGCATCTGGCTGGCGGTCTCACCGTTCGGTATGGCAAGCTCCCTGGTTTGAATCATCAGCCTGCCGCCTCCCGGCATGGTTTCACGTGCATGGATCAGGAGATTGAAAATGATCTGCTCCAGGGAGGCCTGGTCTGCCATGACACAGGGCAGGTCAGGCTGGTGGCTGAGTTGAATAACGATCTGCTCCCCGATCGCTTTTTGCAGCATCGACGCCTGACCGTCAATGATCTGCGCGAGATGCAGCGGGGTCGGCTGCAGGTACTCGCGCCGCGTGAAGGATACAAACTGCGAGGTGACGCCTGAGGCGCGTTGCGTGGCGAGGATGAGCTCTTTTAAAGTGGCCGCCGACAACCCACCATCCTGGGAGACCTGCGCCACTTCCAGATGGCCCTGGATCACCGTCAGGTAGTTGTTAAAAAAGTGCGCCATCGCATCCGCAAAACGCCCCACGGTTTCCAGGCGCTGGTTCTTGCACAGCTGGTCCTCCAACTGACGGCGGTGGTCCTGCTCAAGCCGGAGCCGGTTGCTGACGTCTTCAAACCGGGTGGTCACCTCCAGTAGCTGGGCATTCAGATTGAGGTTCCGATGCGAGCTTTGATGATCGGCACCATGCCTGATTGCGAGTGTACGAATGATCTGGGTGATTTCGAAAGGAACCAGTCTGAACTTAAACACCAGGAGCTGAGGATTGGCGCCCAAGTCGATCGGAATTTGTTCGAAGGATTCCAGTTGTGACACCGCATGGAGTATCACATGCAGGTCACGCTGCGCCTGCCAGAGTCGATTGATCGCGTTACGGCAATCCTTCCCATAAAAAAGACGACCATCTAAAATAACCATGGTGAATGGTTTGTGCTCCTGCGCGGCAGCTTCCACCAAGGCGAGCGCTTCTTTGTCGTTCGCAGTGCAGACCACCTCAGGCGGTGGCAGCGTAGATTTAGCTTTGCTGCCAGCCTGTGCTGTGCCCAGCAAAGCGGATGAACTGCCACACGGAG
>NCCR01000212.1 GCA_002279765.1 Verrucomicrobia bacterium 12-59-8
GGAAGCAGGCGGCAATAGTTGTATTGACTCGGCATGAACACCGAGCTTTTGAGAAAGGCGTCCGTGCTGATGGCAGCCCTGGCCAGTTTGGTTTTGATGGTGGACTGGCAGCCAATATTTGGTGACAGGACGGAAGAGAAAAAGAGCCCGGTGCAAACTTCTCCAGACCCGAATGTGCAGAAGTTTTTGTCCATGCAGTATGAGGCTGCAATCAAGGAGATTCAAATGCGTCTCGAACAGGAGAGCATGCTGTTCGGCTTCAAGTTCGCCTTGGTAGGGGCGGTGCTCGCAACATTTTTTACCACCATCTTCAAGGAGGCAGGCCAGCAAACAAATGGTGGCAGATCCCGGTCCTCCTTCCTGATCCTGCGCTCCTCACCCATGCTGGCCTGTTTTCTATGGGTGGCGGTGATCACCAGCGGCATCGTGGACTGTCGCATTCAATTCAACGTGGACTTCATTAAGACATTGGGGACGTGGATCGGCACGCAGGTGGAGCCCAGATTGCTCGCTGGGCAGGAAGCGTCCGCTGGCTGGGAGGCTTATCTAAGCCAGAGCGATCTGATGAAGTCGAGGTTCTATCCGCTGTTGTTTTTGAACGCCCATCTGCTGACTATTTTTTTGTTTCTCTCCGTGCTGGCTCTCACATTTTCATCTCGGGTAGCCAGGAGACCCGACTCAAAAGGACTGCTGGTGAGCAGCGTCGGCGCAGGTGGCGCCATGGTCGTGTTCTGGCTTGCCAGCCTTCACTATGGTTATTCCCACACACATTTTTGCTGGGCAGGCATGATCCGTATCGTGGCGCTTGTCTTCAGTCTGGTGCCATTGGTCGCGCTGGCTTTGCTTCTTGCGCGTGACGACACCTCCTCATCAAGATGACGACGAAGACTAGAACTCTGGCGGGTGGTCTCCTGCTTTGGGCGGGCATCGGGTGTCCCGCCTACACGGGGGAGCCGTCCAAATCCTTTGGCATCCGTGACGAGGCCCTCGCCCTCAGCCGAAGCATGAACACGGTGGAACTGCGGGAGTACATTGAGAAGCGGACCCGCCTCATGGAACAGACCGCACGCGATCTTTGCATGACCGCCGAATTGATGAAGTATGCAGGGGACGGGCGAGCAACGGAGTATTATCAATACTCAATCCAGGCGGCCATCGACGAGCCCGGCTATGAGATGCTCTTTGGCGATTACCTGCGGATCAATCGCGGTCCGGGGCGACCGTTGTTTCCCCAGCCGGAGGAGCATTATCTCAGTGGCTTGCGCAAGGCACGACAGGCCGAGAAACAAAGTGATCTTGCACCGGCGCGTGAGGCAGACCGCACTGCGACGCTCAACGGCATTGAGCGTGGCATGATCGCGCTCTATCAGCGGGATGGCATTCCCATTCATCCCGGGAGGCTGGGTATCCAGGATTCGGCAGGCCCCTCAGTCTTCTTCAGCACGGTCAACCGCTATGCACGAGCCACCTCGGATTTCGACCGGGTGGATGACGTCCGCAGCTTCACCTCCGAGGCCGCGTTTGCCTCCAGCGCAGCCAGGCTGGGCCGCCCCCTGACGCTCGCGGAACTCCAGTCAATCGCACGCACAAGGAACCAGTTTGAAACCTTTGACCGCATTCGCATCCGCAACGGCCCCTGGCCGGTCCTTGACCTGTTCTACCGGCACCGTGAGGCGCAGTCGGCGCAGATCACCAACTTCTTTGTTCCCGGGCGGCTAAATGACATCAAGCTCGACGAGTTTGGCGTGGCGCTGGAGCGCACCTTTGCTGCCATGCCTGTCGGGGATTTGTATTTCAGGGCTGCTTACAGCCGCATCCGCAGGCAGGGCATCGTTGAGTTCCTGCCGAACACCCGTGAGAACGTCAACCAGTACCAGGCCAATGTTGCGTGGTCGCGGTTCATTGGGCGGGACAAGGCCTCCGTGGACATGGTGTATGTGTACCAGGACATCATGCCGGACATGGCCAGTCCGGCGATACGCAACCGCAACATCCTTGGAATCACCCTCGACTACCTGCTGCTGCGTCCGCTGCCATTCCTGAAGCCCTCGGGAAAGCGCTTTGAGCTGCGCGGTCTGGATTTTTTCGGTGGCGCTGCCTTTGATGTGGAAAAATACGGTGCCACTGATGTCCACCGGAACGACTATTTTGCCGGCGTTTCCGCCAAGGGACTGGGCAGGCTGGATCTCACCTTGCAGCCAACGGTGTTCACCAGCCGCGTGGACGGAGACCCCACCCAGAGCAACAGGCAGTTCCGCACCAATGTGAACCTGCGCTACCGCATCGTGGACGAAGAGTCCGACCCTTTGGCGTGGGGCGCTGACCCCAACGACCGTCTGAGTGCGCAGCCAAGGCCGGACTTTTTTGGGCTGCATCCTGCCTTTCTTCATTTTGTAGTGCCGATGTCACGCGACCATGCCTTGCAGGGTTCAAACGCCTTTGAAAACTACCGCATCGGGGCAGGGTTCGACGCCAAGTTTTACACCCGTGGGTTTCCACACGATGCGCAAAGTTTCAGCGGCACCTCGGTACTGGTGTCCGCCGTCTACAGCTTCCAGCGCTTCTCCCGGCTGAATCGCGATGAGCACCTGTTCAGCTTAAATCTCAGCATCGGCTTTTGAACCCTGATCATCATGCGCCTGCTCATACCATTCATCTTCGTCATGCTGGGGCTTCTCCCCGCAGTCTGTCTGGCAGACCCGGCGGTTGACTACCTCAAAAGAGTCATGGACCAGTACCATGAGAAGTACGATGTGTACTCTGACGACGGAGCAGTGGGCAATCATTTTGTGCATTGGGTGCGCATGAGCAGCTATGACTCGGTCATTCAAGAAAAAACGGGAACTTTCCCCCCTGATCAAATTACCGGCCATGTTCCTGCAATTACGAATCAATGGAGGACTGGCCGCGATGATAAGTCAGGACTTACTCCTGATGGCAGCCAGTCTTGCATGGTATTGCAGTTCAGGCCGGAAGAACTGCCCAACAGTGTCTTCACTTGGGGAGGGTGGTATTTCCAAAACGGCCTGCACAAAGGCGGCCTCAGCCTTCCGCTGTCGAATTGGGGACGCCAGCCCGGCGCGGGCATTGACCTGACGGGAGCCACCAAGCTTAGCTTCTGGGTCAGAGGAGAAACCGGAAGAGAGAGAGTCGAGTTCTTTGTATTTGGGGTTGGCTGGGATGCCGATGCCAAGCAATGGCATGGAATCGACCAGCCAGCCATTGAGGACCGTGCGACTGGCAGGCGCTTCGAGCATCCGGATAGTTCACCCAAGGTCGGCACCGGGTACATCACGCTTTCCAAGCAATGGAAACGTTATACCATTGACCTGCGTGGACACAACCGCAGCTATGTGCTGGGTGGTTTCGGCTGGGCCGCAGGCTCCACCGAAAACGGATGGGCATTTGATCACAAGGGGAACGGCGAACCAAAGCCGGTGACTTTTTACTTGGACAGCATCAGTTACAACAAGTCCAGGCTGGACGAGCCGCGGTTTCTGGTGAGCTACGAGGCCTTGCCAAATTCATTCAAGGCCCGTCGTGTTCTCAGCGGGGCCGCACACATGTATGACAACGCGCTTGCCCTCATGGCTTTCCTTGCCGCAGGCGAAGAGAAGCATGCCGGCCTGATCGCTGACGCGTTTGTCGCAGCCCAGCAGTTTGACCGGACCTACCGGGGCTCGCACAAGCTGGCCGGTGCGGTGCGTAATGTTTATGTCGGTGGGGATTTGTTCCAGTCTCCTGGCTGGGGTGCTCACCAGCAGGAAGTTCGTCTGCACGGCTGGCTGGGCAAGGATTCAAAGGGGGCCGACACTTGGCTGGAGGATAAGTACAATGTTAGCTTTGCCGCTGGAAACGTGGCCTGGTGCATGCTGTCCCTGCTGGCCTACCATGACATGGTAGCGGGCAAATCCTGCCAGACCTATCTGGATGCCAGCGTCCGCATGGGCGAGTGGGTGGTGCGAAACTGCAGCGATCCAAAGGGGGAACCAGGCTACATTTTCGGCTATCAAGGCAATGACCTGGCCCACGCCGTCGTGTTGAACAAGGCCACCGAGCACAACATAGATCTTTATGCCGCCTTCAGGCGTCTGTACCTCTGCACCGGAGATGCGGTCTGGGCGCGCAGGGCAGAGAGCGCAAAACAGTTCGTCCTTAGCATGTGGGATGCGAAGGATGGAAAGTTTTGGACCGGCACCAGCCCGAATGGCAGGGCGGACAAGAGCAAGCTGCCCGTGGACATCCAAGCCTGGTCGGTGCTCTCCCTGCGTAACGAACTGGGAAACCGCAACCCGCTGATTTACGCCAGTCAAGAAGGGCATTTCAAGGTGCGTGGGGGTTTTGACTTCAACAATGACCGGGACGGCATCTGGTATGAGGGAACCGCACAGATGGCCGCAGCCTTCTGTCATCAGGGCGGAGAGGCAAACCGAAAGGAATGGAAGAGGATCGTAAAACTTTTGGACAATGCCCAAGCGCAAGCAGGCAAATCGGGCGCGCTGCCTGCTGCGCTGCCTGTTCCCACGCTGAATGAAAAGGAGCCGGAGAAACGGGATTACATCACCACGGGCTTCGATCTGATGGGCACCCACGATCCCTGGCTTTACTACAACCATGCGCATGTCGGGGCGACAGCCTGGATGATTCTGGCAAAAAAGGGCATCAATCCCTTCTGGATGGGCAGCGGTAGATAGTCGCCGATGTTAAACGGACGCTGTGGAGCTGCAATCCTGGGAACCATGGAGCATTGTGTTTTCATGCAGCCTTCTTTCAAGGCGTGACTGAAAACTCTCCCAGCAGCGCACCGCGCGGGTGCGGAAGTCAGCAGGCGTGATGTTCAAGCTGCGCAGGCAGTCGCGGTGATCCCACGAGACCACTGTGGCAGTAGCAAGGTGGATGGCCTGGAACTGCCAGCGCCACAGGCGTTGCATGGCGGGCGTGAGCGTCTTGAGGCGCTCAAAGAGGAAGTCGCGCTGGAAGGAAAGATGATGCATCTCGTCGCGCAGGATCTTCTTGGAGACGGTTTGCACAACGGGATCAGTGCAACGCAGGGCGATCAGCCCATAATAGACTTCGGCAATGAGTTCCGCTGTGAACAGCACCTGGATGTTGAACTCAAGGTTCACCAGATCGCGCATCCAGCGGAAGATGGAGTTCGTCCACTGCTTCTGCAGCAAGGCGCCACGCAGATGCGTGACGGTGCGTGCCAGCAGGGCGGCGTGGCTTTGCTCCTCGGCGACGAAAAGATCGACGGCACGTTGGTAGCCTCGCAGGTTTTCAAGCGAGGCGATGCTGCGGGTGTAGCGGCGCAGGCGGGTGCCGCCACCGCTTTCGCCAAGCTGGAAGATGGCGAGGGAACGGGCAAGGGCCGTGCGAACATGGTCGGGCAGATTGCAAGGAGTGGCAGGCAGTTGCATCTCGTGATTGAGACGAGTGTTGGCTTCGAAATGACTGATCCAATGTTGGGTGTTCATGATGTGGTTTGGGTTTGGGTTAAGCGGCGTGGAGCATGGCGCGGAGAAATTCGTGGGCAGGGGTGGTGCGTAGTTCGGCGGCGATCTGGCGGAGGCGTGCCATGACGGCATCGACAGTTTCATCCAGCGTGGAAGTGCCTGCGGTGACACCGACATTGCGCGCATCGCGAAACCAGGCGGGATCGAGCTCGTCTGGACATTCGATTTGCAGCGTGCGCCGCCCGTGGGCAGTGGCTTTCTGTGCAAGCTGGCGCGTGTTGCTGCTGTTGTGGCCGCCAATGACGACGATGTGATCGCAATCGCGAATCAGATCATCCATCGCAGTCTGGCGCTGCTTGGTGGGATGGCAGATCGTGTCAACGAAGCGCACTTCGGAGCTGCGGTGGCGGCGTTTGATGGCTTCCACCAGACGCAGGGCGATCTCGACCGGCTGCGTGGTTTGTGAAACGATGCCGAGCCGTGGGTGAACTGGCACAAGATGAAGGTCCGCCTCTTCAAGAACAACAACGGCGGAAGGGAAATCGCCGATGAGGCCACGTACTTCGACATGCTTACTCTGGCCGATGACGACGGGCTGGTAGCCATCGCTCACCAGCATGGCGAGGGCGTGATGGGCTTTTTTGACAAGAGGGCAGGTGGTGTCGATGACGGTGTGGCCGGCGTTTTGCCAGGAGAGACGATGCTGGTCGGAAGCACCGTGCGCAGTGATTGCAACCTGCTGCGTCGTGGCGCTGCGCAGATCATCGAGATCACCACGCTGTGCGCCGACGGCGGCGAGGTGGCGATCAACGAGCGGATTGTGAACGAGTTGACCAAGGATGGTGAGCGGGGCGCGTTGAGCCGCCGCGTGGGTGCTGCGCAGGGCGTCGCGGACGCCGAAGCACATGCCGTGATGTTGAGCGAGGATGATGTTCATGGTTGTGGTGCGTAGCTTTGTGGGACAAAGTGAATGGGTAAAAAGAAGCGGTGTCAGGTTTGCTGGGCGGCTTTGACGATCTCGCCGAGAACTTCGACGTAGTCTTTGAAGGCCTTGCGTCCGGGGTCGGTGAGTTCGTAGCTGGTGCGGGGGCGGGTGCCGGATTCATCGCGGTTCTCCTTGATGTAACCGGCGGTGGCGAGGGTGCGAAGGTGGGAGATGAGGTTGCCGTCGCTCATGCTGAGCTCGGCCTTGAGGTCCTGGAAGGCCCATTCACCGCGAGTGGAGAGCAGCGTCATGATGGAAAGGCGGCCCTTCTCGTGGATGAGCTTGTCGATTTGATCGAAGTCGATCATTTCGGCTGCTCCTCCGTGGGTTTGGTGCTGAAGAAAACGGCCAGCGCATACACGACATGCAGCAGGCCGAAGGTGAGGCCCATGACGAGCGAGGCAGGGCCGAGATCGCTGGCAAGGAGACGCACATCGCTGCACGCAGCCCAGACGAAGAAAGTGAGCAGGCCGGTGATCACAAAGGCCCAGCCGAGGCGGACGAGGGAGCGGGGCGAAAAGCTGGCAGTGCTGAGCAAGGCGAGGCCGTAGCAGAGAGCCCAGATCAACGCAGCGAGCGTCAGATTGTGCAGGAAAACGATTAAACCGATGCCGACGCAGCCACCGACCAGCAGCGGGGGTACAAAGGCGCGCAGCGCCATGCGCATGCCGGCGGAGATGAAGGGCTGGTTGCGGCGTTTGGCTTCCTTGGCGAGCAGGAAAATGTTCAAGGCTGAGGCGATGCCGAGGATGATGAGCCAGGTTTCCAGGAAGCAGTGGTCACACATGGCGGCTTCGCCGTGGTTCTGCAGGGCATGCCAGACCGGCCAGCCCGAGGCAATGAGAGCTAACACACCGCCGGT
>NCCR01000032.1 GCA_002279765.1 Verrucomicrobia bacterium 12-59-8
GACGGCGATCAGCGTGGCGGCGCCTGATTGATTTGACGTGGAGATGGAGGAGGCGATGCCACCGAGGACCTGCAAGGACTTTGCACCGTCCTTTACGACACGCGCTTTCTGTTCGCTGTAAAAGACGGCCAAACTCTGCAGCTCTTCCGTGCGCGGCGGACGATTGAGCGCCACTTCAAACAAGAGTCGCAGACGCCTGGCAACCTCAGGAGGTGACTCACGCAGCGCACGCAGGGCGAGTGCCTGCGCGGCTTCGACGAAGACGCTGTCGTTCATCATGGCGAGGGCCTGGAGCGGCGTGTTGCTGCGCTCCCGCCGCACGCAGGCGTCAGCGGCATCGGGGGAGTCGAAGGTGGTGAGCGTGGGATACAACACGCTGCGCAGGGTGATGATATAAAGACTGCGGCGGTAGATTTCATCGCCAGGGCTGGCCTGCCAGTTTGACGAGCGGCCCACATCGAACACATCCTCCGGCAGGGGTGGACGGAAGCTGGGACCGCCGATGGTGCGCTTCAGCAAGCCGCTGACGGCGAGCGCGGAGTCGCGCAAAATTTCAGCATCCAGACGGATGCGATTCTGGCGGGCGAGAAGGCAGTTCAGCGGGTCGAGTTCAAAGATGTCTTCACGATGCGCCGAAGACTGGCGGTAGGTGGCGCTCATCACGATGAGCTTGATGAGCTGCTTGCGGCTCCAGCCATTGCGCATGAACTCAGAGGCAAGCCAGTCGAGTAGATCGGGATGCGAAGGAGACTCACCAGCGGTGCCGAAGTCATCCGGGGTGCGCACAAAGCCAAAGCCGAGGAGCTTGCTCCAGATGTGATTCACCGCGACGCGGCTGGTGAGAGGATGCTGCGGTGAGACAAGCCAGCGCGCGAGGTCGAGGCGGTTGGGCTCCGGCTGCAAGGGCTTGTTCATCGGCGGCAGCGCGGACAGGCTGGCGGGAATGACATCGGGGCCGCGTCGTGTGTAGTCGCCCGCCATGTGGACATAGGTCTGGCGGCGATCCTTGCCCACTTCAGCCAGCGTCTGTGCCTTGATCTTCGAATCGCTCCGATCCTCGGTGTTGTCGAAGAAGGCGTAGAAGCTGTAGTAGTCGCGGATGGTGATGGGATCGTATTTGTGCGTGTGGCACTGCGCGCAACCGACGGTGAGGCCCATCCACACACGACCGGTGGTGTTGACGCGATCGACGATATTTTGATAACGCGCCTCTTCCTTGTCCACGCCGGCCTCGGTATTGAGTGCGGCATTGCGGTGGAAACCGGTCGCTGTGAGTTGCTCAAGCGCGGGATCCGGCAACAAGTCGCCAGCGATTTGCTGGACGGTGAACAGATCAAAAGGGAGGTCTGTATTGAAGGCCTGGATGACCCAGTCGCGATATAGGTAGGCGTTGGGGCGCAGGCCGTCGCCAAGAAAGCCGTTTGAATCTGCGTAGCGTGCCATGTCCAGCCAGTGCCGCGCCCAGCGCTCGCCAAAATTCGGTGAAGCGAGCAGACGGTCCACGATCTGCTCGTAGGTTTGATCTGACCAATGGGATAAAACAGCGAGATCGGCGGGCGTAGGCGGCAGGCCGGTGAGATCGAGATAAACGCGGCGAATCAGTGTGACGGGATCGGATGCAGGTGCAGGCTTGAGGCCGTGAGTGCGGAGTTTGGCCTCTATGAAGGCATCAATGGGGCTTTTGCTGTCCGACTTCGGCACAGCGGGACGCGTGATCGGTTCGAAAGCCCAGTGATTTTGGTATTCAGCTCCTTCGGCGATCCAGCGACGGAAAAGGTCGCGCTCGATGTTAGTGAGCTGCTTCGGCGACGAAGGCGGCGGCATCACGTCAGCGGGATCGGCGTGAGTAATGCGCTTCCACAGTTCACTGGCCTCGGGCTTGCCAGGTTTAATGGCTGCCTTCACGGCCTCGGCACGCACATCCAAGCGCAGATCGGCCTCGCGTTTGTCTTCGTCCGGGCCATGGCAGGCATAGCATTTCGCGGCGAGGATGGGCCGGATAACGCGATTGAATTCAACGCGCACCTCGGCAGCGAGAACGCTGCATGAAGCGAGAACCGCGAATGTAATGACGAGGCGCATGCGCTAGCTGATTTGCAGTTCACGAAAGGGCAGAGTCTGCTCTATCTTCGTCCCGCCGTCTTCACCGAGAACCTTCACCGTGATCGAGGCAGCGGCCCAGTCGATGTGCAGATGGCCGACGTTCGGCAGATGATAGGTGGTGGGCACGCAACGATTCTTGTTCGGCGTGGGGGTGCCACGGGGATGCTTCTGAGTCATCGAGCTGGTGGTGAAGTCGAACACGCCGTTGTGCGAGAACTCGCACCAGTGGCGATCGCCGCTCAAAATCACCGCAGTCTGCCCCTGCAGGAGTTTCAGCAGCCGCTGCTGCTCATGCGGCATGTTGGCCCAGCATTCACCGCCATGCACTTCCGGGGCAAACTGGATGCTGGAAACGATCAGACGCAGTTCCGCCGGCTGCTGCAACACTTGCTCAAGCAAGCGCCACTGCGCAGCGCCCAGCATGGTGGCGGCGGTGTCATCTGTGGGAACGTAAGCACCGCCGATCATGGCCTTGTCCTTCGGCACCTTTTTGAGCGGACTGCGAAAGTAGCGCGTGTCCAGCATGACCACCTGCACGCGCCTGCCAACCGGGCCGAAGGTCTGGGCGTGATACACGCCCTCCTGCTGACGGCGTGGCGACGAGGCGGGTTCGTCGAGCCAGTTCCAGAACTCGGCCTGTGCCTCCTTTTTGTGCGGATAGCTCCCGCCGCCGTCGTTTTCACCGAAGTCGTGATCGTCCCAAGTGGCGAGGATGGGTTTGTTTTTCAGCCCTTTGAAAAAGCGGCTGTTTTTGAGCAGCGCGTATTTTTCCTGCATCATCGGGATGCCGCCTTTGTCAGCATAGATGTTGTCGCCCATGAAGATGAACAAATCACGTGGCAGCGTGAGTGTGCGGTCGAGCATGGGGTGATCGTGCGTGTCGAGGCAGGAGCCGAAGACGATGTCCTGCAACGGTGGTTCATCAGCGGCATGCGCTGTGATCAAACCGATGGCGGGTAGGCTGGCGAGAAAGCGGCGACGGGTGTTGGGCGTGGACATTGGATAGCGCTGTGGGTGTAAAACAGGCTGCAGGCACGTCTGTTCGATCAGGTCACAAGACCTTGAATGTCGATCAGATGGAGCTGGCGCCCCTGGCCTTCTTGGGGCGCGTCAATGCAGACCCAACGTTCGTCGCGGCTGGATCGCGGGTGATTGTCCACACGCCATTCGCCCGTGTATTCGCGGGGTGAATGAAACTCGCCGAGGTCGATGCGTTTGTTTGTGGCAATGTGATACAGGTGCGGTGTCTGGATACGGCGCACGCCTTTGGCATAGGTGTCGTTCAGAATCCACTCGTTGCGATGCAGGTAGGTCAGATGACCGCCATTATCGAGCACGCCATGACCGATCTCCTCGAGAATGCCGCTGTCCTTGTCTTCAAAGAGGAAGTCTCCCCACTCCTTGTTGCCAAGCCAGTCCTTGGCCTGTGAAAGAATGTGCGTGGCATCGCGCCAGATGAAGTGGGAGGCGTAGCCATTGGGAATGACAATGCGCAGGTCGCTGCCGTCCATGTTTGCCGTGATCAGTCGTGTCAGATGGCCGCCCTTTGGCTGCGTCCAGCGATGCAGCATGATGAAGCGTTTTCCATCGGGACTAACCAGCAGGTGGTAGGCGTGATGCTTGGAGTCGGGATGATTTTCCATGACGACGCCGGTCTTGGCGAGCAGTGCATGCGACACGATGAGCTTCTCCACGCCGGTTTCGAGATTCACATGGGTGACGCCGCTGCCTGCGGGTGCCATATCATCAAAAAAGCGGTCCTTGATTCCTGCGTAGCCGTAGCCCGGACGGCAGTCGGCCACGCGTGCAAAATCGCAGCTCACGGCTTCTTTGCCGTTTGGAGCCAGAGAGTAGATGGGGCTGGGCAGAGTCTGTTTCTCGCCGGTTTTGACATCGAGGATGTGACTGACGAAGCGATCCTTTTCACGGTCATTCCAGATCACCTTTGATTCGGCGCCGGGGATCCATTGCAGCATGCAGCCCTGCTGCCAGCACCAGGCGCGCGTCTTGCCGAGGGGTATCCATTTGTCCTTCTCCTGCAGATCGACCATGCCGACTTCGATCTCATCGTCAGCAGTCGGTGAGCGATGTTCGAAGCTGACCTTGTTGCTGAGAACAAAGCGGTTGTCGGGTGAGAACTGGAGCTTGTCGTAGTAGCCGAACCAGTGAAAACCCGGCCCTTTAGTGATGACCCGCATCGGAGGGAACTTCGGAGCCTGCTGCCCGCGTGCGGCGAGTGATCCGAGAGCGAGCGTGGAGAGAAATTGACGGCGATTGGGGAATGAAGTCATGGCCAAAGAAAAGTTGGAGTTCAGACACAGATGAGTGGCACCAGTGCGACATCAACCTTTTGGAGCCCGGTCTGGACCAAGGCAGAAGCGAGCAGCAGCACAAATAGGCTGGCGATGGATCGGAGGTGCATGAGCAGATGCAAACGGACAGCCCGGCACAGGCTTTGCAAAAGAATCATGCTGATGCAGGCGCGTCACCCCACCCAGGGCAGGGCCGTGCTCATGCCCCCAGCAGTTTGGTCATCGGATGGCCTTCGTTCTGGTCGATGCGTTCGGGACGGCCTTTGTGATTATAGACGAGCTGCGTGTGATCAAGGCCCATCAAGTAGAGAATGGTCGAATGAATATCATGCACATGCAGGCGGTCTTCGACGGCATAGAGGCCGAGGTCATCGGTGGCACCGTAGGTCTGGCCGCCTTTCACGCCTCCGCCGGCCATCCACATGGTGAAGCCAGTGGGATTATGGTCACGTCCATCGCCCTGCTCACTCATCGGCGTGCGGCCAAATTCACCGCCCCAGATGACGAGCGTTTCGTCGAGCAGACCACGAGCTTTCAAATCGGCCAGCAGTCCAGCGATGGGCTTATCGACGGCATTGCAGAGCCTCGAGTGATTGACTTCGATGCCCTTGTGGCTGTCCCACTTGCTGCCAGCACCGCTGTAGAGCTGGATGAAACGCACGCCGTTTTCGACGAGTCGGCGTGCGAGCAGGCAGTTGCGGCCAAACACGGCAGTCGCCTCGTTGTCCATGCCGTAGAGCTGCTTCGTGGCCTCGGTTTCCTTGCTGAGATCCACCGCCTGCGGTGCCTCGGCCTGCATCTTGTACGCGAGTTCGTAACCGCGAATGCGGGCATCGAGCTCAGTGTTGCTGGCACGCGATGCGCCGTAATCACGGTTCAAGGCACCCAGCAGGTCGAGCTTGTCGCGCTGGCGTTTGCGATCCACGCCTTTAGGATTGTCGAGGTACTTGATCGGCACGCCATCGGAGTTGAACTCCACGCCCTGATACACGGCGGGCATGAAGCCGTTGCCCCAGTTGCGCACGCCGTTCACCACGGTAGCTTCGCTGTCTTTGATGACCACAAAGCCGGGGAGATTCTGATTTTCAGAGCCGAGGCCATACGAAGCCCAGGCACCAAGCGAAGGCCGACCGCCGAAGACGGAGCCGGTGTTCATGGAGCACACACCGCCGGCATGATTGATGCCGCTGGAAGCGCACGAATGGATCACCGCGAGGTCATCCGCATGCTGCGCCACATTTTGAAACCAGTCCGAGATCCACAGGCCACCCTGGCCGTATTGTTTCCAGGTGCGTTTGCATTCGAGCAGCGGTGACTTCGATTCGCCCATGGCGGTGATGGGCGGCTTGAAGCTCGCGGGCAACGACTGACCGGCGAGCTTGTTCAGCAGCGGCTTGTAGTCGAAAGTATCGAGGTGGCTCGGGCCGCCTTCCATAAACAGGAAGATCACGCTCTTGGCTTTGGCGGCACGCTGTGGCAGCGGAATGGCGGCAGCGGCGCTTTGTTCCCCCAACAAACCGGCCAGCGCCACGGCACCAAAGCCGCAGCCTGCGGTTTGCAAAAACTCGCGTCGCGTGTTGGGGAGGTCGAATCGATTGCAGCTCATGGTGTTAGTGGAGGTAAAAGAACTCGTTCGTGTTCAGCAAGACCTGGCAGAGGTCATTCATGGCCTGATGGAAGGGGTCGTCCGCCTCGACGGTTTTCGCATCCGAACCGGACCACGCCAGCTGCGAAGTCAACGGATCTGCAGAACGCCAGATGACGAGACCGGAGGCCCATTTCTCCGCGTCTTCATTGAGGGCCTTGTCATCGAGCACACTGCCTGCCACACGCAGAGCCTCGATCCGGCCATCCCAGTGGTGCGTGGGAGCACGTTTGTGCAAACCGCCAATCACGAGCTGAGAAGAGCCCATGCTGAGTTTCGAACGGATGTCCATGGGCACCACAGCGGTCTGCGCGGCAGCTCCCGGCGTGTCGAGGTCTCGCACGGTGAAGGTGACGGTATGACCGACGCATGAAACGCGTGCAACGATGTGATAACGGCGGCCCAGTTCGATGTGGATGTCCGACGGCACGACCTGATAGCCGATGTTCGCGTTCTCATCCTCGCCAACTACCTGAATGATGACGTTGCGCGGCTTGTAGCGTGATTTTTCACCTGTCACGCCAAGGCTCCAGCCGAAGGACTCCAAGCTGTCCTTCCCGCCAAACCAGCGCGAGGCGATGGTGCGCACCGAGGCGTTCACATCGATGCTGTTGAGGCTCGCGATGGCCTCCACAGTGAATTCGTCGCCCTCCTTCTCCCCGTTTTGAACGATGAGGCGCTCATGCGGCGAGTTCTCCTTGAACGCGCTGCTGCTTTCATCCGCGTCGTTCGCCGCTACGGGCGCAGTTGCGGTGCCCGCACGTTTCTTCAGGAAGGACTCCGCCTTTGCGCGCTCCAACTTCGTTGGCAGCCGGCCCAGCACGGCGAGCCAAGCGTCGTCGATGTTTTCCACGCGTTCGGCCAACTTGCGGGCACGGGCCAGCAGCCAATCACCATTGAGCAATTGCAGCGCCTGCGTCGGCGTCGTGGTACTTTGACGTTCGGCGGTGCTGGCGAATCCGGCGGGTGCATCGAGGGCGCGCAGGAGTTCGTTCTGATTGTTGCGCTTCTTCTTCGTGTAGATGGAGCGGCGGGTGCCGTTGCCGTCGTCAGCGGGACCACCGGGCTGCGGGTCAAGTTCGCCGCTCGCGGCCAGCAGCGCGTCACGCACCTGCTCCGCATCGAGGCGGCGGGGATTGAAGTGCCACAGGTAATGATTGGACGGATCGATCTTCGCGGTGGCAGAGGTCGGCTCGCGGCGGGCAGTCTGCCGATAGGTGGCGGAGAGCATTATCTCACGGTGAAGCGGCTTCAGATGCCAGCCATTCGCGACGAATTTCGTGGTGAGGTAGTCGAGGAGTTCGGGGTGCGTGGGTGTCTCGCCCAGCTTGCCGAAGTCGCTTGCTGTGGCGACGATACCGCGGCCGAAATGATACTGCCACACGCGGTTCACGATGACGCGCGTCGAGAGCCGATTGTCAGGGCGCGTGATCCAGTTTGCCAGAACAGTGCGGCGACCGGTGGAATTGCCGATGGGTTTGATCTCGGGCTCCTTGGGCTCCAGCAAGGTGAGGAACCCCGGCGCGATTTCCTGCTCCCCTTTGCGTGTTTTGAGCGAGACTGAAGGCGCTTTAGATCCTGTATCTGTCGCGACAAAGGCGTCCATCAAGGGCTTCGGCTTGAGATTGTCAAACTTCTTCAACTCCTCCACCAGCGTCTTGTACTGCTCCTTTTGTTCGTCGGTTTTGAGGCTCTTCAGCGGATCAAAGGTGTCGCGCACCTGCTCCAGCTGCCGCTGGCATAGACCGGCGAGCTGTTTTTCCAGAGACTCACGCTGCTCGTCCGGCTTGCGCACCATTTCCTGCAGGTCTTCCGTGAAACGAGTCAGCGCACGCTCCACCTTGGGTTCAAGCAGCGGCTTGGTCATGGCGTCCATCTTGGCGCGGATGTCGGCGGTGGCGGTCTCCCACTTGGCCTGCTGTTCTTCATACGCTTTCTTTTCAGCAGGAGTCGCCAGCTTAATGTCATCGCGCCATTGTACCGGGGCCAGGAAGGCGCGCAGACGGTAGTAATCCTTCTGCAGGATGGGATCAAACTTGTGATTGTGGCAGTGCGCACAGCCCATGCTCAGACCGAGGAAGAGCTCGCCCGTGGTGTCTGTCATGTCGGTAAGAATGATGTCCCACTGGCCGCGCGCATCGCGCTGGTTCCATTCGTACACCGGGTTGCGCAGGAAGCAGGTGGCGATCAGCACATCCGGGTCATTCGGGGCGATCTCATCGCCTGCGAGCTGCTCACGCACGAACTGATCGTAGGGCTTGTCGTTGTTGAAGGATTTGATGACGTAGTCGCGGTAGGGCCACACGGACGGGCGATAGGCATCCGCATTGTAGCCATCGCTCTCTGCGTAGCGCACGAGGTCGAGCCAGTGCTGTGCCCAGCGCTCTCCGTATTGCGGGCTGGCCAGCAGTTCATCGACCAGCTTTTCATAAGCGCGCGTGTCCTTGTCGTTCACAAAGGATTCGATCTGCTCGCGAGTTGGAGGCAGGCCGTGCAGATCAAAATACACGCGCCGCACCAACTCATTCCTGTCCGCCTCTGTTGCCGGGTCGAGCTTCATCTCCGCTTGCTTCGCCACGATGAAACGGTCGATGTCATTGCGCACCCATGGGCTCGTCACTTTGGGCGGGGAAACTTTCGCCACCGGCTTGAAGAACCAGTAGTTGCGCTGCTCCTCGGTGAAGCCACCTTCCGTCACGACGACCTTCTGAGATGCATCCTGCGGCCAGGGTGCGCCCAGCCTGATCCATTCTTCCAAAATCGCGATCTCGGCGTCGGGCATCTTGCCGCCGTTGTTTTTGGGCGGCATCTGAAACTCCTCATTGGTCCAATGAATCGCCTCGACGAGCGCCGACTTCTCAGGCTGGCCGGGAATCAGGGCCGGACCGGTGTCGCCGCCCGTCTTCAAATAGCCGATGTTGTCCACACGCAGGCCACCTTTCTGCTTGGTCTTGCTGTGGCAGTCGTAACAACGTTTCACCAAGATCGGACGCACCTCGTTTTCGAAGAACTTCATTGCTGAACGCGTGGCATCGTCGTCTGCAGCAAACGACACTCCCGCAGTGTGGCAGGTGAGAAGGAAAAAAATTGGCAAAAACCCGCCTATTTGATGCTCTCCAGAGCAAAACATGCTTTTCTGAGGCCCGCATGCTCTCCAATCACTGCAAGTCTCTGGCTTACCTGCTGCTTATGGCAGGATTGACTGCTTCAGTGTCCGCAGCCGAATCATTCACGGTGGATCGCTTCAACTACATCCTCGGCACCCAGGCCATCGGCGGCAAATATCAGTTCAAAAGCCAGGATCCTTTGGTGGAATCTGCCGAGGTCATCCATGCTATGGGGGCGAGCTGCATGAAGTTCGACCTGCGGCCCATACCGAAGCAATACCCGGGCATCCATTCTCTAGTGGAACTGGCCCGCGACGAGCCCGCCCACCGCAAGGTGCTGGACATGCCCTTTGCCAATTACCAGCTGTGGGCGGAACCCTTTGCGGGCACCTCGTGGAAGCAGGGTTTCTCCAAAACTCACGCGGAGCTGGAGTATCAGGAAATGTACGACCTCGTGGTGCATCTGCTGAAAACCTACAGCGGCACCGGCAAGACCTTCTATCTCGGGCACTGGGAGGGAGACAACCTCCTGCGCGGCAGCATCAGCAAAGCCGCCGACGCCCAAATGACACCTGAACGAGTGCAAGGCATGACCGGCTGGCTGGCCACCCGGCAACGCGCTGTGGACGCTGCCAAACAAGACACGCCCCATCAGGATGTGCAGGTCTGGCACTACACCGAACTCAACCACCCCACAATCTCCCTGCGCGAAGGGCGCCCAACCTTGGTCAACCAGGTACTTCCCCAGGTCCCGGTGGATTTCGTCTCCTACTCAGCTTACGACGTCACGAACGAGCCCAAGCCGGAGGAAATCAAAGCTGTGCTCAGCTACATCGAGTCCAAGCTCCTGCCGAAACCGGGCATTCAGGGCAGACGCGTCTTCATCGGTGAATACGGCTACTCGGTGTTTCACAACGGCAAGCCGCACCATTCGCCGCAGGAGCAGGACCGCCTTTCACGCATCACCATTCAGGCCGCCCTGGAATGGGGCTGCCCCTTCATCCTCTATTGGGAACTGTACAACAATGAACTCGAACCAGATGGCCAGCAACGTGGCTTCTGGATGATCGACGACAAGGGTGCCAAACAGCCGATCTATGAAACCCACCGCCTCTACTACCAGTGGGCGCGGCGGTTTGTCGCTGAAAGCATCGCACGCACCGGCAAACCTCCCACCGACGCCGAGTTCCGTGCGGCAGCGGCTGAGTATTTCAAATCACAGCGCTAGAAACTCAAGGCAGCGCCTTCACCAAGGCCGCAGCGATGGACGCCATCCCTTTGTCGCCTGGATGATTCGCCACGCCCGCGTGTTTGTAAGGACGCTCCGAGCGTGCGTAGTTCGCTTCATCTTTGCTCAGGCTGCTGATGTTGACGTAAATGCCATCCACGCCGGCGCAGGCTTGCTGCAGAGCTTCGTCCTTCGCTGCGTTCGCCCAAAAACAACTGCGCACGAGGATGGCGGGTTGTCGCTCACCTTTGAGAGAACGCAGCAAGGCAGTCACGCTGGACTGCAGCTTGGTCTTGTCCTCGGCTGTCTTCAGGCCCGGCACGTTCTCGCCGATGGCGAGGATGATCAGGTCAGCCTTAAACTCGATGGCATCCTTCATTTTGGCTGCGAAGTCGTAGCCTGTGTAAGCGCGCTCAAAGTCGGCGATGTTCTTCACCATCACCTCGGGTGCAGCGCCTGCTTTTTCCGTCAGAGCCTTGGTGACGAGGTGTACATAGTCGGTTGCCTCGGCAGACGCCGCCATGCCCCAGTTGCCGGACCAGTCGATGTCAGCCTTTGGGCCATGCTTGGTGATGCTGTTGCCGAGGAAGAGAACCTTGCTTTGCGCAGATGCGTGAACTGTGGCGCAAACAAAGACGAGGGTGAGGAAGAGACGATGACAGGTCATAGGGATGGATGGTGAAAATGGGGTTACTGAAAAGGCGGCTGCATCACCCAGTCCCAGCGATCGCCAGCCTGACTGAGCTGAGGTTCGAGATCTTGCTCTCTGAGGAGCCGCTGACGGATCAGCTTTTGCAGGACATTTTTCACCTGGGACAGATAGACCTCGCGGGATGCATATCGTTCCGCCAACGCTGGACGAGGATCATGCGCCGCTTCGCGTTGTTCACGTGTGGCAGCAAAGGGAACCCAGGCACCGCGCAGCAGCACAGGCTCCAGCGGTGAGCCCATCGAAGCCGCGCGAAACACCCATCCAGTTGCCGTGCCCAATGGAACCGCCACATCCGGCATGCGGACGCCAGCGATGTCATTGCCGTCCGTATCCACCTGCGGCACCAACAGCGGCAGTTCCTCAGCAGCCTCGGATCTCCCATGCCGGGGATGGTGGGAAAACGCACCTCTGCAACCGGCACGAGCGTGCCGTCTCCGAGTGTCGGATACACACTTGGCGGCGGAGCGATACCCTCCGTCACCCAGCGATGCATCGCTAGCCGCAGCGCGGTGAGCACAGCGCTGGCATTGACGGGATTGGCCAGCGGCGCGTCCTTGGCCTGCGCAGTTGGTGGGAAATTCGATGCGCCATGCTGCGTGCCTGCGAAGAAGTAGGAACGCACATTTTCCGGAAATGAAATGTCCTTGGTCCCGTCTGGAGTCGTGTGCGTCAGCGCCGCCACACGACCCGCCCCCCAGTATTCAGCGGCGGTGTTCGTGTAGAAAATTTTGGGCGGGTGTTTCACCCGTGCGTTGTCCAGAATACCTTCCGCATGACCGCTCGCAGGATCAACCTGGACATTGTCTGCAAAAGGATATGAAGCCGTATAAAAGCCCGCCACAGCGCGTGGGGTGGACCAGCGCTGATTCAGCACCAGACGACCTGCGCCGGCCACATGGGCCATCACACCGTCCAGCGTCTGGCGGTCCTGCTCGTCTGTATTGAAACCGAGATAAACGAAGTCGCGCAAAAAGCGTCCGCACTGCGAGGAGCCCAACGCATACGCATGCTTGATCGGTGCCAGTGAGCTTGCATCATGCTTCAGCCAGGCCACCGCATCGCGAATGGCTGCATAGCCAAGCCCGGCCAACGGCGGTGCTTCGGCCAGATAGAAAATTTCATACGTTTTCCCTGGCTCAAACCCACCCTCCAGATGGAGGCGGTTGTCCTTCAAGCTCCACGATTTTCGCGGAATCTCAGCCCCCCCGGGATAAGCCATGCGCGTCCGCACGATCAAACGGCTTCCTGGACCATCCACGTCCACAGGTGGAAAGCTCGCCAAATCCGTGAGCGTTTGTGCATCCGCAGGCTTGTCCGGCGTGAAGGAGGCGCTCACCTGACCGCGAATCGCACTGCCATCCTTGTTTCGTGCTGATGGCACCTTGATGCTCATTTTGCCAGGCTGCGCAGGCACATCAAACTCCCAGCCGACATTCAGCACGGTGAAGCCATTCTTAACGATCCAATCGCTCACGCCCGCTTTGCCGCCTCGATTCGGGATCTCCACCCAAGCAGCGCCATTGCCGCGCGCTACGTCCTTTGGCCTCAAGAGAATCATGTCCGAAGAAAAGCTGACCTTGCCGGCCGCATTGACCGGAGCCAGCCCCACATCAGCGATGATGGCATTGCCGGGCAAGGAGGGGTCGATTTCGAAATGCAGTCGTCCGACGATTTGCTCATAGCCGGTCGTTCCCACGTCCGAACGCTCTGACACCTCGACTCGCACAACGGCGGCGTGAGTGGCGCAGGCAGCTAGTAGGAAAAGGGAAAGTCGCGGAAGGAAAGACATCGTATTGATACAGCACCGATTTCTGTTTTTAGCAGCAACATCATCTCACGATCGTGGGTGGATTCGCAAAAAGTCACGCGAGACCCACATGCTTCAGCGCTTCGATGGGTGGCCCTTCGAAGGCACCGGAGGGCATGTTGCCGACGTAGCCGATGGCCTTCATGCCTTCGGGGGTGGTGTAGTAGCCGCCAGCGGTGAGGTCACGGAAGCGTTTGAAGAACGACACATGCTTTTTGTACTCGGGCTGCGGTTTGGCGGCAGCGAGATCGCTGCAGATGGCGGTTTGTGCCTCGAGTGCGAGATCGGCGAAGGCTTTGACAAAACGATTTTTTGATTCCTGATCGATCCATTGCAGACCTTCGAGCACGAGACGTCGATCTCCTGCCTGCGCGGGATAGGGAGAGCTGATCCATTCGTCTATGAAGTCCGGTACCCCGAGAGCCGAGGCGCTGGGTGAGTTTTCATCCGCAGGCATGATGACATCGCACAGGGAGATCGTCGTGCGGCGCTGGGGCTCCGTCAACGTGAGCGGCCAGACATCGCCGGGCTTGTACACCTTCACCATGACGGGATCAGGCCCGTAGCCCTGGGCTTTGATGGGGCTAATCTCAGCCGCGAAGAGATTCGGGTCGCGCACGGCCATGGTCGCCGTGGCGGTGAGCATCCATTGCAGAGCCTTGCGGCGGTCCATGCGTGGGAGGTCGTCGGGAGTGCTCATCAGATGTTTCCTTTTTTCATTTCGTCCATCAGGTGGTCTGCCATTCGCCATGCGAGCGCCATGATCGTGAGCGTGGGGTTCTTGTCCGCCGTGCTGGCAAAGGGGGCACCATCGGCGAGGAAGAGGTTCTTCACATCCCAGGTCTGGCTCCACGGGTTCGAAACCGAGGACTCGCGGTCAGCACCCATGATCGCACCGCCGACCTCATGAATCACTTCGCCACCGCGTTTGATCAGCTTGGCTGCATCCGCATCGGCTTTCGCTGAGACTTTGCCACCCATGGCTTCAAGCAATTCGCGAATGTGCTGCTGCTGATGGCGTACCTGGTTGAGTTCGAAATCCGTCCACTTCCAATGGAAGCGCAGTACTGGGATGCCCCACTGATCCTTCAACTCGGGGTCAAGCTCGCAGAAAGAGCCGTCATTGGGCAGCATCGTTCCCTGCGCGCCAAAACCCAAACTGCTGCCATAGTAGCGCCGTGCTTCTTGTTTGAGCTTCGCGCCAAACAGCACGCCTTCGTGGTCTAGCTTGCTGTCGATCCCGTTCAGCACCGTCAGCGATGGCATTTGCCGACCGCTGGTGAACTCCAGATGATAGCCGCCGGGAAAGCCGAGTTCGCCTTTGCCATTCTGCGCATGCCGCGTCCACGGCACGTAAGCGTGAGGACCGCCTGCACCGTCTTCATTGTGAATCGGCATTCCCTCAAAGGCTGGAATGTATGCACTGAGACTGCTCGATACCGAATCCGTGACGTATTTGCCCACCTTGCCGCTGGAATTCGCAAGGCCATGTGGGAAGGCATTCGACTTCGAGTTCAGCAGCAGACGCACCGATTCCTGCGAACTCGCCGCGAGCACCACGGCACGGCCTTTGACATGACCTTCGCTGCCGTCTGTTTTGTTGATGAAGGTGATGCCTGTGGCTCTGCCCTGTTTGTCGAGCGTGACCTCACGAGCCATCGCATTCGGCAGAATGTCGAGGTTTCCTGTGGCCAGAGCGGGCCGCAGGTGCACCGTTTGCGAATCGTAGTTTGCCCGGATCGCGCAGCCGCGATGACAGTCAGTTGCCCAAAAGCAGGGTGACCGCGTGCGCATGGAGTCGGCCAGGATTCCCTGCGCCTTCGCATTACCGGGGTGCAGCTTGGCTGGCAGAGTGTCCGCATCCTGCGGCTTCGTCAGCACCGCGCGATGAATCGAGGTCACATGCGCGCCTACCTTCTTGCCGTGCTTCTGCGCATAGAGTTCTCCCACCCGCAACTTGGGCGCTGGTTGCAATACACCCGGCGATGAATTCGGCGAATTTTCCAATCCTTCGTTTGTGCCGAACACGCCGATCAGCATCTCCACCTTGTCGTAGTAAGGCGCGATGTCGTCATAGCCAATCGGCCAGTCGAAACCGAGATCAAAGCGAGTGCGCGGTTTGAAATCATACGGCCCGTTGCGTAGAGTGATGCGTCCCCAGTGGTTGGTGCGCCCGCCCATCATGCGCTGCCGCCACCAGCGAAACTGGTCTGCCGGCTCCTTGCCGGCATTCGTGTAGGGCTCGCCGGGAATGTCCCAGCCACTGTTGATAGAGCAGTCGTGGAAGCCATACTGCTTGTCCGGCGTCTTCTCTCCGCGCAGGGGCGCTTGGCTCGGCAGTTGCAGCATCGCCACCTCGGACTGCACATCAAAGGAACGCCCTGCTTCCAAAATGAGAACCTTCAGGCCCTCCATCGTCAGCGTGTAAGCCGTCTGCCCGCCACCAGCCCCCGAACCAACGATGACCACGTCATAGGAATCCTGAAGCTTGTCGGAGGTGATAATCGGCATAGGTGGGAAAAGGAAACGCGTATTTTTCAAACCTCTTCCAGCATCATTTTCGCATCGCCAAAAATCTTCGGATGCTGGCCCATCCTGTCCATCATCGACATGAAGAGGCGGCACATCTGGCGCTCGGGCTTGTCTTTGTAATCAAGCGCGCGGCCACCCTGGAGCCGTCCGCCAGCACCGCCGAGAAGGATGACGGGGAGCTGGTCGTTGTCGTGCTTCGCGCCAGCCATCATGCTGGAGCAGTGCATGATCATGGTGTTGTCTAGCAGCGTGCGCGGCCCCTCCTGAATGGCGTCCAGTTTGCGTGCGAGATAGGCAAGCTGCTCCATGAAGAACTGGTTCACCTTCAGCCAATCTGCTCCATCGCTGTGCGAAAGCAGATGATGGATCATGTAGTCGATGCCATGACCAGCTTGCTGGACACTCGGCAGATTGGGGAAACGCAGGGCGCTGTGGTCGTTGTTGAGCTTCAGAGTGGTGATGCGCGTGGTATCGGTCTGAAAACCAAGAACCAGAAGGTCCATCATGAGCCGCATGTGCTCTCCGATGTCCTGCGGGATGCCGTCAGCGGGGCGTTTGATGTTTGGTTTGTCGAGCGTCGGACGCCAGCCCTGCAGTTCACCACGCTTGCCAGCATTCTCAATGCGCTTCTCCACATCGCGTACGGAATCGAGATATTCGTCGAGCTTGCGCTGGTCATTGCGGCTGATCTCGCGCCGCAAATCCTGCGCGTCGGCCAGCACTGCATCCAGCACGCTTTTGTCAGCCGGTGACGCCTCATCCTTGAACAAACGATCAAAGGCCAGCGCTGGATAAAGTTCCAGCGGCGTCGGTGTCGTCGGCGAGCTCCATGAAATGTGCGAGCTGTAGAGCATCGAGTAGTTTTTGTGCACCGATGGATTCGATTTCTCACACGCGAGCACAAGGCTCGGAACCTTGGTGCTGCGGCCATAGGTCTGTGCGAGCACCTGATCAAAACTCGTACCAGAACGAATCTCTCCGCCCGAGGCAATCGGCGCGCCCGAAAGAATGTTTCCAGTTTGCGACGAATGGATGTTCCCCTTCCGGGCTTCTTCGTGATACAGGCCACGCACAAAAAGCATCTTCTCACGGAACTCATGCAATGGCTGCAGCACCTTGCCGAGTTCCATCGCCTTCCCCTCCCCCTTGGCCCACCACTCCTTCGAGTGGAAGCCGTTGCCCGAAAACGTCACGCACAAACGCACCGGCGCTTCACTGGCCGGCTTGTCACGCTTCGGCACATCTCCCCAGACATTGAAGGACTCCAACCATGGCAGGGCCATGGAGACGCCGGTTCCGCGCAGGAAAGTTCGGCGTGAGTAACGGTGTGTGTTCATAAAAAGATTTATTGCTGGGCGATGGTGTCTTTGCCTCGCACTTCGCGAAACTGCGGGCTGAGGACGATGAGTTCAATCAGGGTGCCGATGCGATGGTCGCTGCGGATCATCGAGTCGATCAGGGGCCGGTCCGAGAGCTGCACGCTGCGGCCAAGGGCATAGCCGAGCAGCTTGCGACAGAACTGACGGATGAAATCATCGCCGCGTTTGTTGACCAGGTAATCACGCAGGTCGTTGAGTCCATCAACGGATGTGCCATCAGGCAGGACGGTTTTCGTGTCGGCTTTGCGAGCGCGCCCGATTGCATCGAAACCTTCCAGTGCGAAGCCGAAAGGATCAATGCGGCGATGACAACCCGCGCAGTTTTCATCGCGGCTGTGGCGCTCGATCAGTTGCCGCTCACTGAGGTTTGCAGGAGCTTCTTCAGGCAGAATCGGTACGCCCTTTGGCGGAATGGGCAGCTTGTCACCCAAGATAACCTCGCTGAGCCACGTACCGCGCAAAATGGCGCTGGTGCGTGAGGCACCAGATTGTTTCGCCAGTGTCGCCGCAAAGCCGAGAATGCCGCCCCGCCCTTGGGATTGAATCCCCTCGAGGCGCTGCCAGTCATCGCCTTTCAAATCGAGCGCGTAGTGCTTCGCGAGGCTCGCATTGACAAACGTGTGATTGGCGCTGAGCAGCGAGAGCACGCTGCGGTCATTTTGAAACAGGTCGATGAAGAAACGCACCACCTCCTCCTGCATGTCACCACGCAGGGAGATGAAGGTGGGGAAGTGGCGTTCACTCTTTTCATCCAGCGTTTCGACATCACGCACATGCAGCCACTGGCAGCCGAACTCCGTGGCGAGTCGACGGATTTTATCATCCTTCAGCATACGGCGCGCTTGTGCTGCGAGCACTGCGGGATCGTGCAGCTTTCCAGCAGCCGCGAGCTTATGAATCCCCTCATCTGGCATAGATGACCATAAAAAGTAACTCAGACGCGTGGCAATCTCCCAATCGTTTACCAGCGCAGACTTGATACCTGGACTGGCCTTTTCACCACGGTAAAGAAACGCAGGCGCCACGAGCACACGAGCAATCAACATGCGTAGTGCTGAGGCATGCGACAGATCCTGCTTGCGGAGCTTTTGATACAAGGAACGCAACTCGGCCTTCTCTGCATCACTGAGAGTGCGGCGCCACGCCCGTCCGGCAAAGTCGAGTGCAGCCTGCACATGCTCAGGTTCGGCGGCGCGCAGCTGCTGCTTAAACAGCTCAGCGTCACGGTATATCGGCTCACGCAGCGGTTCAAAAGCTTTGGGATCTGCATCCTGTGTGGCGAACTGCCAGAGCTGCTCAAAGACATCGACTTGCTTCAAGGGGGATTCACTGATGAAACGCAGTTCGTCCCACAAATGGTCAATTTCGGCACTTTGCTCCTTGTTAAGCATCAACCGCTTCAACTGCTCATCTTCACGATAGAATAGCGTGAGTGTCACCACTTCATCCGCAGGGACGATTTTGGTGTAACAGAGCGCAGCGGGGAACAGCCCGCGAAATGCTGCGATCTGGGCGGTAAGACGTTTCCGCATTTCGCTGTCATCCCCAACGAGGATCGGTGCGTCGAAGCTCAGCGGCTTTTCTCCATCCGACCAAGTGCCTTTTTTGCCGGGTTTGTTGATGGTCACCTTGCTGGCCACAAGTGCAGGAGGTGGAACGGGTTTAGCAGTCATCACGCGGACTTGCACGGCACCTAGGGAACCGGGATGCAGGCGCACATTGATGACAAACTCGGCCTCTTTGCCGATGTCGACGGGCATGACGGCTTCGTCGCCCTTGATCGTGATGGGGAGGTCTTTCTGGCCAGGCTTGACGAGGCGGGCATTTTCCCAAATGGCGCTGGCCTGACCGATGGCGAATGAGACGAGATGGAGCTTCGACGCGCCACTGGCGGGCAGCCTGACACGCAGCACCTCGCTGGCAGTCAGCGGCAGCACCGGTACCTGCCAGGACTTAGGCCCGTTGAGTTTACCAATGTGCCCAATGCTGCTGAAGCGCCACAGTGCCTTCTGCCACTGGGCGATGGTTTCAGCCATCTGTGCCGGTGATGCTCCCGTACGCCACTGCTGCCGCACGAGGTCGAGAATGAAATTGGGCTCATTTCCTTCCAGAGCTGCTCGAAGTTTGCCGAGGTATTTGGAATTCAGCTTTGCTGCCAATTGATCATCCCGCATCGCAGCGAGGTATTGTTCCAAGGGCAGAGTGCCACTGTCGCCGGTATCAAGGTTGATGCCCTGTGCTTGCACTTTCGAGCCAGTGCCTGATGCGGAAAACTGTGCATAGAAGGCGCGGATTTTTGCCAGCGCCTCGTCCGTCCAGTCACGCTGCGAGGTGCGCGGAGAAAAGCGAAAGCCCCTTGGCGTTAACACCGCGTGATTGGCAATGTCCTTCGCCGCATCGAGATACTTGCTCAGCAACGCAGGCGACATGACAAGCGCCGCTCCGACATTGGTAAATCCCTCGCCTGCTGCACCATCCACAGGAAACTCCTTCGCGGGATCCAGCGATTCCACGCCCGTCAGATCACGGAGCGTGTAGGTGTACTCCATGTTCGAGAGACGGCGCAGCACCACGGGGCCGGGATCGCCTGCACTCGCGAGCGCCACTTCCTCCAGCCTGTCCTGTACCCATTTTGTCAGCAGCGTTTTCTGTTCGGTGGAAAACTGCGGCTCTTTTTTCGGGGGCATCTCGCCCATGTGAATCTGATCCAGCACGCCTTCCCAGATCATCGGCTCCCGCTTGATGTCTGCGACGGAGGTGAAACGTTCCAGGTCGAGATCACCCTTCTTCTTTTTGGTGGAATGACATGAGTTGCACTGCTCTTTCAGCAAGGGCAGGATCGCTGTTTGGAAATCGTCTGCGCCAAGCGCAACACCCTGGAGAGCCACGCATAACGCAGTGGCATTGATTGAACTGAAAAACTTCATGCCAGAATTTCCTTCACGACGTTGCCATACACATCCGTAAGCCGGAAATCGCGACCGAGATGCCGCCACGTGAGCTGTTCATGATCGAGGCCGAGTTGATGCAAGATCGTGGCATGGAGATCATGCAGATGAACTTTTCCAGAAACGGGTCGGAAGCCGAAGTCATCGGTCTCACCGAAGGTGAAGCCGGGCTTGATACCGCCACCGGCCATCCAGGTGCAGAAGCTTTCCGGCTGATGCTCACGACCATGTTTTTCAATAGGCGAAGTGCCACTGAGGTCCTGGCTCCAGGGAGTGCGGCCAAACTCTCCGGACCATATGACGAGCGTGTCCTCTAGCAGGCCGCGTGATTTGAGATCTTTGATCAGCGCGGCGCAGGGCTGGTCGCTGGCGGCGCAGCTTTTCGGCAGGGCGTCGCGGATGTTTCCGTGGTGATCCCACCCGCCCATCGTGACCTGCACGAAGCGCACGCCCGCTTCGCTCATCTTGCGAGCCAGCAGGCAGGCTCGAGCGTTTTTGTCGGTGTCTTTGCCGCCGATGCCATAGAGCTGCTTTGTCGCCTCGGACTCATTTGAGATGTCCACGAGTACGGGCGCAGTCGTCTGCATGCGGAAGGCGGTCTCCATGCTCTCGATCATGCCTTCCATGCGGGCGTCGGTTCCTGTTTGGTTTATCAGGCGCTTGTTCATTCGCTGCGTGAAGTCGATGCGCGCACGCTGGGCCTTCGCATCGCCGGAGACATCGGCGAGGTAGTCGATGGGGGATTGTTTGTCGCTGGAGGGAATAATGACTTTCGTGCCCTGATGCGCGGCAGGTAAAAACGACGAACCGTAGAGGCGCGTGTCGCTGTCAGGATGAATCGCGATGAAGCTCGGCAGGTTTTGATTTTCCGCTCCGAGGCCATAGCTGATCCATGAGCCCATGGAGGGACGCACATCCGCCGTGACGCCGGTGTGAAACTGCAGCGCGGCAGGCTGATGCTGGTTGTTGTCTGCATGCACCGCACGCAGCAGGCAGATCTCGTCCGCGATGCTAGCCGTGTGCGGCAGCAGGTCGGAGATCATCATACCCGATTGCCCGCGTGGCTTTACATCCCCATGCGTGGCAAGCGCCAGAAACTTGTCCGTGCCGACCCGGAGCTCATTGGTGTTGATGGGTGCGCTGATCTTCTGGCCGTGCATGCGCTTGATGTAGTCCTTCGGATCAAACAAATCTGGCTGCGACGGTCCGCCGGACATGAACAGGAAGATCACACGCTTTGCCTTCGCGGGAAAGCGTGGCGCTTTCACCGCCAGCGGACTCTGCGCGGCCTGAACGAGATCGTGCAAAGCGAGCGCGCCGAAGCCTGTGGCGGTGCGCTGGAGCCAGGAGCGACGGGAGATAGTGGGCATGTTCATAAGCGGAGCAAAAATTCGTTCGAAGACAGCAGTGCGTGGCTCAGTTCGATCCACGCTTTATCGGCAGGCATGGATTCGAGAAACTTCACGGCATCATCACGCTCGGTGCTGGTGATCGGGCGGCTGAGGATGCGCAGCCAGAGAACTTCGAGGCGCGCACCGGTGTTTGACTCGGTGTCAGCGAGTTGTTTTGCGAGTTCAGTGGCACGAGTGCGAACAATGTCACTGTTCAGAAGGAAAAGCGCCTGCGTGGGCACGGCGGTTTCGGCACGCTTTCCTGCGATCTGAGCAGGCTGGGTGAAGTCGAACACGTCACGCAGCTTCGCGGAGCCGGGCTGGGCAGCCGTGCGGATGACCGGAAGATAAATCGTGCGCTCAAAGTCCTGCACAGGGCGCATCTTCTTGAAGGCAAAGGCGGGTGGGTTCACTGCCTTCGGACTAATGCTGGTGACGTTCTCGGGGAACTCCAGCGGCAAGGCGGGACCGCCGCTCGAAGGCGTGAGCTTGCCGCTGATGGCGAGCATGGAGTCACGAATCGCCTCGGCATCGAGACGCTGGCGGTTCATGCGCCAGAGCAGACGGTTGTCAGGGTCTTTGGCCGCGGCGGCTTCGTTGTGCATACTGCTCATGCGATAGGCGCGAGTGAGGACAAGCGCACGGATGAGCTGTTTCTGCGACCACCTGTTTTGCATGAAGCGGGCGGCGAGGTAATCCAGCAACTCTGGATGCGAGGACGTCTCACCGCGAGCACCGAAGTAATCGACACTGCGCACGAGACCTTCGCCGAAGAGCTTCTGCCAAATGCGGTTCACGGTGACCCGTGCGGTGAGCGGATTGCGTGCATCGGCAATCCAGTCGGCGAGCTGCGCTCTGCCGCTTTGACCGGCAGGGATCGACGGAAAATCGGCCCACGATGCCACGCGCAGTGCGCCGCGCTTGACCGGATCGCCCAGCGCATACGGATTGCCGCGAATGGTGATGCGCATGTCGGCGGGATTTTCACGATCATGCACGGCGAAAGCTTTCGGCGCGACGGGAGCAAAGAACTTTGCGTGTTCGATCTGGCCATTGAGCGACTTGATGCGTGCGGCGAGTTCATCACGCGTCTTTTCGAGACCAGGTTTTACCTCCTTCGGGGCGCTGGCGATTCGTGGTTCCAGCGCGGCCCTTTCTTTGTTAGCGTTGTCGCGCTCTGTCTCCCATTGGCGAATCTGGGCCTCGTTTGCGGCGAGAAGTTTCTCGCGTCCGGCCTTTTGTTCCGCGGTTTCCGGCAGTTCGGTTTTATGCACGCTGCTCCAGACGCCGTTCTCAGTCTTATAAGTCGCATCCGTGCTGCGGAACATGCCGGCGATGGCGTAGTAGTCGGTCTGCGCGACGGGATCAAACTTGTGATCGTGGCAGCGCGCACAGCCGAGCGTCAGACCGAGAAACGCGGTGCCGATTTTGCTGACCTGCTGATCAATGAGATCGTGCTCCATCTTTAGCTTGTCCACGGCGACGATTTCGACATCGCCCAGGACGAGGAAACCGGTGGCAGTGATATTCGCGGCCTTTTCTTGTGGAGATGCGGCAGGCAGGCAATCTCCGGCGATTTGTTCCCGAATGAAACGGTCGAAGGGCTTGTCGGAGTTGAAAGCGTTGATGACGTAATCACGATAGCGCCACGCATGTTCGGCAAAGACGCTGTTTGAGGTGCCGATCTGGTCCGCATAACCGGTGAGATCGAGCCAGTGGCGTGCCCAGCGCTCGCCGAAGGCGCTGGATTGCAGCAGGCGATCCACGACAGCAGCACGGGATAAGGGAGATGCATCAAAATGGGACAGATCCTCCGGAGTTGGCGGCAGCCCAGTGAGATCGAGAGAGACACGTCGCAGCCAAGTATAGGCGTCAGCATCCGGCGCGGGAGCGAGGCCGTTGGCTTCGAGTTTGGCCAGGATGAAGCGATCCACGGGATCAAGCAGCCAGTCTGCCTGCTGCACGTCGGGAGCTT
Source organism: Verrucomicrobia bacterium 12-59-8 (assembly GCA_002279765.1). The sequence continues at coordinate 23,140 of NCCR01000032.1, forward strand.
GCTCAGCACGCACAGGACGAAAGGCCCAGAATTTCTTTCCCTCTTCGATATCAATCACGCGCGCGGATTTGGCGGTGGTTTGTTTCACGCGTGAATCAGGCGCCCCCATGGTCACCCAGTGCTCAAGGATCTCGATTTCACCCGTCGTCATCTTGCCCTTCGGTGGCATTTCCATTTCTGGATTGGTGTAGCGCACCGCAGCGATGACATGACTTTTGGCCACATCTCCTGGCACGATGGCGGGTCCATTGTCGCCGCCGGTTTGCCAGCCCGACTTCAAATCGAGCGCGAGCCCGCCTTTGATCTTCTTCTCATGCGAATGGCACTCGTAGCAGCGGCTTTGCAGCAAGGGCAGCACCTTCGATTCGAAGAAGGCCATGTCATCCCCTGCCCGCGCTGGGGCAAGCGCGAGCATGAAGATGCCAAAACTCTGGAAGACGCGGTTCATTAGGAAAGCGGCAGCCATTCACGCCAGCCAAGAATATGCTCACGCATCAGACGCTCGCAGACGGCGGGAGCTTGCGAACGGAAGCTCTCAACGATGGACTGATGCGCATCCACCGTCTCCTGAAGGGTCTCCTTGGTTTGAAGCTGATGGCTGCGGTGCAAACGGCCGAGCCACAGTTCCAACTCGCCGCGCAGGGAGCACCAGAGCTTCAGCAAACGTGCATTGCCAGAGGCTTCGAGAATGAGCTGATGAAACTCTAGGTCCAGCAAGGTCACCTCCTGCACAGAGCGCGCACGGCGTGTGGCGGCCACATTCTTTTCGAGTTTTGAAATGTCTCCTTTGAGGGCCGGAGCCGCCAGACGGGAGGCGAGTGGTTCAAGAGCAAGACGCAGCACATGCAGCTCTTCAAAATCCTGCGGCGTCAGCTCTTTTACGAAGGCGCGTCCTGTGGGACTGAACTCGACCAAGCCTTCGCGTTCCAGTGCAAACAAGGCTTCTCGCACCGGCACACGGCTGACACCCAGGCGTTTTGCCACGGCGGATTCAGCCAGCAACGCCCCCGGAGCGGAGGTGCCGTTCAGAATTTCCGCCCGCAGCAGCGAGGCGGCGGAATCCGAGCGGAAGGCAGGATTTGGAGCGAGGTTCATTCGGTATACCGTTTCAATACGGGCCGAATGATTCCATCTTTCTTACGCGATGATTTTCTTCGCCACACTGCCTTTGACATCCGTGAGCCTGAAGTCCCGGCCTCCGTATCGATAAGTCAGCCTTTCGTGATCCAGACCAAGCAAGTGCAGAATTGTGGCATGGAGGTCATGGACGTGCATTCTGTCCTCCACAGCCTCGTATCCCAGATCATCCGTGCAGCCGTAGCGCATGCCGCCTTTGACACCGCCACCCGCCATCCAGGCGGTGAAACCTTTGTTATTATGGTCACGACCGTCGCCCCCCTGGCCGTGCGGAGTACGGCCAAATTCACCGGACCAGACGACAAGCGTGTCCTTGAGCAGGCCCCGCGATTGCAAATCGGCCAGCAGCGCGGCAATCGGCTGATCGACCGCCTCACAGCTTGCGGGCAGGTCTTTGGAAATTTTGAAATGATGATCCCAATCGCTGTGCGTGACCTCAACGAAACGCACGCCCGCCTCCACCATTCGCCTTGCGAGCAGGCATTTGCGACCAAAGTCATCCGTGGCGTTGCCTTCGCCGATGCCATAATCATCGAGCGTCTGTTTCGATTCTTTCGACAGCTCCATCACCTTCGGCATCTCACTCTGCATCTTGAATGCGAGCTCGAAGGATTCGATGGCTCCCTCGACCTCGGGATTGACCAGGTCGCGCTGAAGTTTTTCTTTGTTCAAAGCCTGCAGGAGCTCGATCTCCTTGCGCTGCGCCATGCTGCTGACGGGCGGCGCAATGTTGCGCACCTGTGCGTTTGCAATCGGCCGTGCATCGACGCCAATACGTGTGCCCTGATAAATCGCGGGCAGGAATGCGCTGCCGTAGTTCTGCGCACCACCGAACAACGATGGCGGCGCGATGGTGACAAATCCTGGAAGGTTTTCATTCACTGTGCCGAGGCCGTAGAGCGCCCAGGCCCCGAGCGATGGGCGCACAAACTGCGAGTTGCCCGTATGCAGCTTCAAAAACGACTGCGCATGCGCGGGAAGCTCGGTGTGCATCGAATTGATGAGGCACAGATCATCCGCACGTTTCGAGAGATGCGGAAACAGCTCGCTGACCGGCAGCCCGCTCCGGCCCTGCGGTGCAAACTTCCACTGCGAGCCATGCAGCTTGGTGCCCGGTGCGCGACCATCCTTGCCAGACGCAGCCGTGAGCTTTGGTTTGTAGTCAAAGGTGTCCACATGCGATGGCGCACCGCGCATGCAGAGGAAAATCACGCGTTTGGCCGCAGCATTGAAATGCGGCTGCTTGACGGCCAGCGGAGCACCGGCCTCCGCCTGGGCCAGAGCTTGAAAAGCGAGCCAGCCGAAGCCGACACCGCTGGTTTGGAGAAATTCACGTCGATTTTTCATGGCATCAGTCAATGGAGCGGAATTCAGCACTGCCGAGCAGAGCGCGGCAGAAGCTCGTCAGCACGTCGCTTTCGATCCGCGGGTAGTCGGCGAAGAATCGCTGAGAGGCCTTGGATTCATTCGCCGTAGGCGCTCGTGCAAAAGCCACTTTGAAGGCAGTTGAGACCCACTGGCTCTCAGGCAGCGGACGGAGCTTGTCAGCGAAACGTTTCGCCTGCCGTGCGACGAAGTCGTTGTTCAACAGATACAAAGCCTGTGATGGCACCGTGGTCACTTCGCGGCTGCCGTTCACGGCGCTGGGCTCGGCGAAATCAAAGACCGTGAGAGCATCCGGCACGGCATTGCGCGGCACAGGCAGATAGACGCTGCGCATGTCGCCGCTGGCGGTGAGGAAGGGCTCATCACTCAGCGGAGCACGCAGGCTCTTGATGAGATAGCCGCCGATGGTGCCGTCGCCGTACTGGGCAACAGCTGAGCCGACGGGTACCTCGACGTTCAGACCTCCGCAGACGGCCAGCATCGCGTCTCGAATGCATTCGGCATCGAGGCGGCGCGGAGTCATGCGCCAGACGAGCGTGTTTTCGGGATCGGCCTCGAAATTTTTCGCTTCGTGAGCGGCGGCCAGCTGATAGGCGTGACTCATGACGATTTCCTTGATGAGCGACTTGATCGACCAGCCGCCGCTTTGCAGCCGCAGCCCCAGATGATCCAGCAGCGCCGGATTGGACGGCGGCTGGCCCATCGTGCCAAAATTATCGACGGTTGTGACGATGCCCCGGCCAAACAACCAGTGCCAGACGCGATTGGCAAACACACGCGCTGTGAGTGGATTGGTGTCTGCCACGAGCCAGTCGGCTAATTCGCGGCGTCCACTCTCTTTTGATGGCATGGCAGGCGTCTTCGAAGCAATCACGCTGACAAACCCACGCGGTACTCTGGCACCGGGTTTATCGACATCACCACGGGCAAAGAGCGGACTGTCATTAATCGAACTGAACTGAGCAGGACGACCCGCGAACATTTGAAATGCCTCCTCGACTGATTTCGGCTTGGTGGGCGGCCCGGCCGAGGGGGTGGATGGAAAGTCGCGCACGCCCATCGCGAGCAGCTTTTGGCGGCCCTCGCTGTCGTAGGAGGCGAGCTCCATTTTGCACTCGCCAATCTTCGCGTTGATGCCGACGAACATCACCAGCTTTTGCGGGTCGTTGTTGATGTCGAATCCTTTGCCTGTGAGCATTCCCTTTGCGGCGGTGGCATAAAACTGCACCATTCCATAGCGCTCGGTTTTCGTGAGACCTTTTTCGACCTCGGCACGGCGCTCCGGTGTGAGCATCAAGGGCATGCGCGGCAGACCACAGTCGGTAGGTAGCTCAATGAGCGGTGAGGACTTGAGGTTCTGAAAATTGGGCGAGGTGCCGTACAAGGTCTCCGTGCTCAGGAAGATGCCCGCCAGCGCGTAATAATCCTTCTGCGAGATGGGGTCGAACTTGTGATCATGGCAACGCGCGCAGGCGACGGTGAGGCCAAGCACCGCTTGCGACATCGCGTCAATCTGCTCGTCGGCGGTGTCGAGCGCATACTGCTTCGGACTGCGTTCATTGAGACTGCGCGAGCCTATGGCAAGGAAGCCGGTCGCAATTTGCTTCAACCCACGGTCTCGGCTGTCTTTGGCTGGCATCAGGTCACCGGCGATCTGCTCGCGGATGAATTCGTTGAAGGGCTTGTCCTTGTTGAAGGATTCGATGACGTAATCGCGAAAGCGCCATGCATGAGGAAGGAGACAGTTAACGTCTTTGCCGGTTGATTCTGCGTAACGCGCCACATCCAACCAATGACGACCCCAGCGTTCGCCAAAGCGCGGAGATTGGAGCAGCGCATCGACGACCTTTTCAAAGGCCTGCGAGCCATGGCTCGCCAAAAAAGAATTCACCTGCTCCGGTGTTGGCGGCAGGCCGGTTAGATCAAAGCAAACGCGGCGTAGCAGCGCCTCAGGCTGAGCATCACCGACGGGCTTGAGGCCCTTGGCCTCCAATCCGGCGAGGATGAAACGGTCAATGTCGCCCTTCGGCCAGGCACCGTCCTTCACGGCAGGCACTGTAGCATTTCTCACTGGCTGATAGGCCCAGTGGCTCTTCGCCTTCTCGGTGTCCCACTCGGATTTCACGACGCCGGCCTTGCCCTCACGCGGATCAGGCGCACCCATGCGCACCCACTGCTCGAAGTCGGCAATGACGGAGTCCGGCAGCTTTCCGCCGCCCTTTTCCGGCGGCATCTGCATGTCCTTGTTGGTGTAATGCAGGGATTCGATGACGAGGCTCTTGACGAGATCGCCCGGCACGACGCCCGGGCCGCTGTCGCCACCACGACGGATGCCTTCGCGTGTATCGAGCACAAAGCCGCCTTTGATTTTTTCCGCGTCTTCCGCATGGCACTTGTAGCATTTCTCAGCGAGCACGGGACGAATTTTCTTTTCGAAAAAGGCGATTTGTTCCTCACTGCTTTGGGTCTCGATGGTTGCAGGCTTGTCAGGAGAAGGTTTCGCACCGCCGCTGATCGCCACGATGTTCATGTACTCATCATGCGAGAGCCTGCCGTCGCGATTCGCATCGAGCGTGTGAAACAGGTAATCAACCACCTGCGGCTTGCCCTTCAGTTTCGGCGAAAATTCGCTTAGCGCATTGAACTCGGGAACGCTGAGAGTCGTATCATGGTCCTGATCAAAGGTGGTGAAACCCTGTTCGAGTTTCTTTTGCAAGTCGGCATCCTGCGCTGAAGCAGCTGTGAGGCAGATGACAAAGAAGAGCAATGCGCGTGTTTTCATGGCTTCATGAATTTTTCAAATTTTGCCCGGCGCTCGTCGCCAAGTTTTTTGAACTCCTCAATCTGCTCTGGCGTGAGCAATCCTGCCAACTCGGTAGACTGACGGATCGATGCTTGGGCGATGTCCGTCAGAGTGTCAGTTTTGATCTTCGCGAGGTCCTGTCTGAGTTGGTCGTAGATTGGCTTAGATTTCTCCACCTGATCCGGGGTGAGCTTGAGGCGTTTCACTTCTTCGACCATACGCTGCTTAACGAAGTGATCCTCACTGAGCAACTTCTTCGCGAAAGGAAACGCGAGCCCGATTCCGCACAAAGCGCCGAGGATGAACAGCCCGAAGAGGGTGCAGATGATGAATAGCTTTTTCATGGGAAGAGCGGTGTTTGAATGAAGACCTGCGCCAAATCGTGCACATCAGCGCTCATGGCGCCGGCTGACCACCAAAGGCAGGCGGCAGTCGCCACCGTGGCCACCGGCAGCGCGGCCAGAGAAAACCGCGTCCATAAGGCGGAGGTGTCCGAGACCGAACGTGCGGAGGCAATGGCACGAGTGGCGAGTCCGAAAGGAAGCTCCGCAGGCCCAGGTGCAATCGCGTTACGCGCACGGGCGGCGAGTTGTTCGAGACGTTGGTCGATTTCGTTCATGATTGGGATGCTTCGAGTTGTTCAAAGGCCGCGCGCAGTTTGCGGCGGGCGCGAAAGGCGCGTACTTTCACCAGCGTGCGGCTCCAGCCTGTGAGCGTGGCGATTTCGTCGGTCGATTTGCCGTCGAGGTGCAGCAGGCTGAGCACCATGCGATCGTCCGCGCTCAGTGTGTCCAGCAGGCGCAGCATGAGGGAGCGTGATTCCTCGTTCAAGGTTTCCGCTTTCGGCTCTGCGGCGGTCATTGTGGCCTGCATGGCCTCCTGCTCCCCTTCGGTGAGATCGCTCCAGCGCAGTTCGGGCCTGACACGCCGTGCGCGGTAGTGATCCCGGCACTGATTGATCGCAATGCGCGCCAGCCACGGCTCCAGCGGCTTCGACGCATCCCACCGCTCGGCTTTGGCAAAGCAACGCGCGAAAGTCTGCTGCGCCAGATCCTCCACGCAGTTCGTGTCCGTGACGTGGCGACGGATCAAGCTCGCCACGAAAGGGTAAAGCGCCTCCACGAGCGCCCGTGCCGCGCCCTCGTCGCTGCATCGCAGCCACGCTGCCATGCAGGCACGGGATTCGCTGTCGGTTAAAATCATGGAAGCTGGGAATCACGATGACACATCCTTTCCCGGCTTCTACGGGCAGGATGCGGAGCGGTTACAGCTTCCAGCAGATTTATTTGGAAGAGGTGCAGGCAAGAAAGCCCGCTTTACCTCACTTGGCGTTCTTTTCGATGAATTCGATGATCGGCGTCGAGTCCTCCAGCCCATGCGGATGATGGCCCACACCTGGTTTGCGAATCAGCGTGATGCTGCCACCGAGCGCCTTGTAGCGAGTTTCGATCAAGCCGGTGTTTTCATCCCACGGCACCACATCATCGGCATCGCCATACACGTGGAGGAGTGGCACATGGTTCATGGCCAGTGGTGCGAGGTTGTCCACGGGATTGCCTTTGTAGGCGAGCGCTTCAGCCTCGTCTTTGAAGCCCCAGAGCTTGGGCACGAGACTCCAGTTCTTCGGGTCGCCCTTGCCTTTGCCCTTGCCGCCGGGCCAGCTTTTGAAATCACACACCGGCGCGTCGGCGTAAATGCAGGAGACTTTGGTGGGATTCGCGATGGCCCAGTTGTAGCAGTACAAACCACCGCGGCTGAGACCGACGAGGGAGGGCTTGGCGCTCAGACCATAGTGCGTGGTGAGTTCAGCGTAGCATTCGTTCCACAGCTTCACGGCATCAGGGCAGCCGAGCATATCGTTGATCTTCATATAAACGATGTGGAAGCCTTTGCCGAGGAAGGCGATGTCCGGCGCGGGCTTGTGGCCGAAGAACTCGCCATGCCAAACCCATGGGCGGCCTGGTGCGGCGGCTTTCGGCGCGACAACGGTCACGGATTTACCTGCGATCATGAGTTCATGCTTCACGTAGCCGTTCCATTCACCGGTTTGACTGGGGAACACGATCTCCTTCGCGCTGGCCAGCTTGCGGGCCTCAGCATCCAGTTCAGCGGCTTTCGCCTTGGCCTCTTCAATCGGCAGACCGGGCGCATTGCCAGGGCGCTTGTGCCCCACGTAGCTCAGCCATGCGGGGCGCAGGATGGCGTGCTTCTTTTTCACCAGCGCGAGAATGGCGGCACCATTGGGATGATCGGGCGTGCCGTCCGGCTTAACCTTGAGACCCCAGGCATCCAGCACAGCATGCGCCATGAGCAGATGCCCTTCGGCTCCAGGATGCACACCATCTTTGGAAAAGGTAAACTCGGGATCCGTCTTCCGCTTTTCAGCGATGGCGGCGTTCATCGGGCCGTGAATGTCCAGCACCTCCCAGCCCTTCTGACGCATATCGAGCAACCAGTCGGAATAAAAGTCGAGCACCTCATTGTAGCCCTGGTAGGGCTTTTCATACTTCTCCAGCCCGGCTGGCAGTAGGCGGGCCTTGATCGGCAATGGGTCAAACACGGGCGGCGTCAGATGCACGATACGTGCGCCGGTGGCGGTGACCTTGTCATGCAGCTTCTTCATGCCATCCTGAAAAGCCTTCGTACGCACGGCACCCAGCGGGTAATAGATGCCGTCATTCATGCCATAGCACGCAAAGACGAGCTCAGGTTTCGTCTTTTCCAGCGCGCGGTCGAGACGCTCGTGCAGATCCGGGCGCGGAAACTTTCCACCGGCATGACCGTCTTCGCTCAAACCACTCACCGTTTCACTGCTAAGACCGAGCGGGATGATTTCCTTGGTCACCTCCGGATGCTGCGCGATCAAGGCGGCATCAATGAACTCAATGTAGCCCCCTCCCTGCGTGATGCTGTCGCCGAGAAAGACGATGCGCTGTTCTTTGGGAAGTTCCACCGCAAAGGCAGTGGCGGAGAGGAGCAGGGAAAGCAGGAAGGAACGCATGGGGTAAACAAGTCGGTGAAGTCAGCCTGCTTTTATCACACCTTGTGCAGCTTGTAAGGATAGACTTGGTCCGCGTTCCACTGGCAGCCATATAAATCGCCAGCGTCATCCATGCACACGTCATGCACATTGCGGAAAACGGGCTGGTCCTGCAGCAGGATGCCGACTTGATCACCCTCATATTTCGGCTGCTGTCCACCTGGGGCAGAGATGACGCGATTGTTCTTGTCGAGGATGATGATGAAGCCGCGCTCGCGCCACATGCGGTAATCATTAGGCTTCATGCCAAAGCAAACGCCGGAAAGCAGCAGATCCCCCGCAATGACCGGCCGGCTCATGAAGGCACCGGGCAGATACACCGAATGCGCATAGGTACCGTCGAGCTGGTACCAGTGGAACTCATTGCGGATGCGCTCCGTGCACAGCACCAGAGGCGCAGGTCCGCGTGAGTCAATGGTGACGCCATGCGCCTGCATGAATTTGCCCGCGTTCATCGCCTGCGTGCTGTTGCCGCCGAATTTGCGGATGAATTTCCCCGTGGCGTCAAACTGCAGGATGAACTGCGAGCCGTAGCCGTCCGCCACATAGATGTCGCCGTTCGGTCCGGCCACAGCCTCGGTGGGCGCATACTTCGTCACGGCATCATACGCGCCACAGTCCTTCGCATGCGGCAGTTCCAGCACAATCTCACCAGTCAGCGTGGTTTTCAACACGCGGCCTCCACCCGGATCGCACAGCAGCAGATGCTCCTTGCCATCACGCACATCCAGACTCAGCCCATGACCAGAGCGCAGCTTCAGCGTCCACGCATCCAGCACCTTCCCCTCCTTATCGAAGATCAGGACGTTGTTCTTCGCCTCGTCGGTGATCAGGATCAGCCGCTTCTGCGCATCCATGACCATCTCATGGCAGTTCTTCACCGGATGCACATCGCGCTTCGCCTGGCACCACTCCAGATCGACCCGATACCGATGCTCCCCATGCCCGATGATGGTTCCGTTCAGCGTGGTCTTGCTTTGCGCCCGCACAAACGGTGCGGAAAAAGCGGTGGCGGCGGTCGTGGTGATGAAATGGCGGCGGTTCATGCTCTCATCAACAGCGCCAGCATGCCCGACCTATCCAGAACTCTTCGGCCGGGTCTGAAACATCGGCAGCCTCAGATTCCAGCGCATCGCCGCCAGCCGCAGCACCAAAATGAACGCCATGCCGATGTATCGGTGGCTTTCCGAAGGCGGCAAATTCCTTCGCAGCAGAACAAACACCATCGCTCCTGCAAACACTGCAGTGGCGTACAGATTCACTTCTGACCTAAACACCCAGGGGACTTCATTTCGCAGCACATCACGCAAGACGCCGCCCGCCACGCCGGTGACAATGCCCAGCAGGATCGCCACGATGGCCGGAGTTCCGAACATGAGCGCCTTTTCGGTTCCTGCGATGCCAAACAAGGCGAGGCCAAAGGCATCCGCGACTGCCAGCAGGCGGTGGGGAGGATGGACAAATCGGACCATCACAAACGTCGCCACAGCAGCGATCAAAGCCGTCCACAAATACATGGGCTGCTCGATCCAGAACAAGGGCCGCACGCCAAGGCAAAGATCCCGGATCGTGCCGCCGCCCACCGCCGTGACGAGCGCCAGCACAATGACACCAAAGAGGTCCATCTCCTTCCCTTCTGCCGCGAGCACGGCAGTGATCGCGCACACGGCAACAGCGGAGTATTCGATCCAGGGCGGCATGGTTCAGTGCTGTATATAATGTTCGATGCCGTTGAGCAACATCTGCACAGCCACCATGACGAGCAGCATGCCCATCAGGCGCTCGACCGCCATCGCACCTTTCTCTTTGAGCACGCGGGCAATCGCAGGCGAACACAGCAGCACTGCTGCCGTGACTCCCCAGGCGATAAGCAGCGCGGCAAACCAATGCCAGATCTGTTCCGGCTGCGTGCTAACGAGCACCAGCAGCGTCGCCAGCACGGACGGCCCCGCGATCATCGGAATGGCCAGCGGCACGATGAACGGCTCATCCATCGGTTCGTCGGCATCGCGACGCGAGGGCGGAAAAATTATCTTCAATGCGATCAAAAAGAGCACGATGCCGCCACTGATGAACAAGGCCTCCTGCTTCAAATGCAGCAAGCCAAGCAGCCACGGACCGAGAAAGAGAAACAGCACGAGAATCACCAGCGCAATGACCAGCTCACGCGCGATCACGCGCATGCGCCGCTCTGGCGGCACCGGACGCAGGCCGGACACAAACGTCGCCACATTCCCTAGCGGGTCCATGATGGTGATCAGCAAAAGTGTGGCGGAAAGTGTGTCCATAATCAGAACTACGATTGCAGCGATGCCATAAACAAACCCCAAACTTGTCACATTCCGAGCTCCCGTCTCACCTCCACAAATGCCTGCACCGCATGCTCCAAATCTGCCCGCGTGTGTGCGGCGCTGATCTGCGTGCGGATGCGGGCCTTCCCCTGAGGGACCACGGGATAGCTGAAGCCGATGACGTAAACGCCACGCTCCAGCATTGCATCGGCGAATTTCGCGGCCAGCGCCGCATCGCCAAGCATCACAGGGACGATGGGGTGCTCGCCTGGAGCGATGTGAAATCCGACGGCGGTCATCTGCTCGCGGAAGAAGCGGGTATTGGCTTCGAGCTGATCACGCAGGCTGGTGGACTGCTTCAGCAGGTTCAGCGCCGCGATGGAAGCACCGGCGATGCTTGGGCAGAGCGTGTTCGAAAATAGATAAGGACGCGAACGCTGACGGAGCAGCTCAACAATTTCCTTTCGTCCACTGGTGTAGCCGCCACTGGCACCACCGAGGGCTTTGCCCAGCGTACCAGTAAGAATGGCAATACGGCCCATAACATCGGCATGCTCATGAGTGCCACGGCCTGTTTTGCCCATGAAGCCGACTGCATGAGAGTCGTCCACCATCACCAGTGCGTGGTATTTGTCCGCCAGATCACAGATCGCCTTCAGCGGGGCGATGAAACCGTCCATCGAGAACACGCCGTCAGTGGCGATGAGTTTAAAACGGGCACCTTTCTCATCCGCCGCGATCAACTGCGCCTCCAGATCTGCCGCGTCGCAGTTTTTATAGCGATAGCGCTGCGCTTTGCACAAACGCACACCGTCGATGATGGAGGCGTGATTGAGTTCGTCACTGATGATTGCGTCTTCCGGGCCGAGGATCGTTTCAAACAAGCCGCCGTTGGCGTCGAAGCAAGAGCCGTAGAGAATCGTGTCCTCCATGCCGAGAAAGTCTGACAAAGAAGCCTCCAGTTCCTTGTGGACCCCCTGCGTGCCACAGATGAAGCGCACGCTGGCCAGGCCGTAGCCCCACTGCTCCAGCGCTTCATGCGCCGCCTGCCGCACCTTCGGATGCTGCGCGAGGCCGAGGTAGTTGTTCGCACACATGTTGAGCACTTCACCGCCGCCATTCGCACGCACCAGCGTGCCCTGCGGCGTAGAGAGCACGCGCTCGTATTTGTAGGTGCCCGCAGCGCGGATAGCATCAAGCTGCGTGGTAAGATGCGTGGCGAAGGTCGGATTCATATATGACGGTATATTGGATACTCGTCCTGTATTTTGGCAACAAGGAATTTCCAGCGCAGAACACACGCTCAATCCCGCCAGATCAGGACCCGTGGGCTTTCACATCGCGGACGAATTCATCCCACGTCTTTAATCCCCCTTTTAAAACGCCTTCTTCACCAGTTCGCGAAAGGCCAGTACATGAGCAGGCTCAAAACGGCCTTTGCGCTGCACCAGGAAGACTTCTTCATGGCCAAACAGCGCAGCAGCTTCTCGCACGACGACCTCCTCCTCTCCAGCGGCACGCTTCGGAGGCTTGACGCTAGCCGCGCTGGTGCCGATGGCGATACCGAACCCGATGGCAACATAGTTCATCTGCAGGGCGCGATTCGTGGCGGTCACCGTCACGTTCATGCGGTCCGCCAGCCCAGCCTGGGAAAACACCTGACGAATCTGCCTGTGGGAGCTGCTTTCCGCTGGAGCCAGCACCAACGGCTGGCTGACGATGCCAGCAAGCGTCAGCTGCCGCGCACGCGCCAGCGCATGATTCGCCGGACACATGAGGTAAAAGGCATAGCGCGCCAGCGCCTGGTACTGGAACTGCGGCATCACCTCGTCACCCGTAGCCATGCCCATGATCGCCAGATCCGCCTCATCCCGCTCGATCACCTGGCGGGCCAGGTAGGAGGGACGGTCCAGCAGCACGAGTTTCACCTTCGGATGATGCTGACGATACAGGATGATGGGCCGCCGCAGCGCCCCAGTAAGCATGGCCGACGGCGCCACAACCGTCAGCGTACGAGCGGCGGTGCTGCGCTGATCCTCAAACATGGCCCGCAGGCCGTCAAAGGACTCGACCAACGGCGCGGCCAGATCCACCAGCGCACGGCCATCGTCGGTGAGTGAAACTTTGGAGCCTTCCGCCACGACAAACTGCACGCCGTATTCATCCTCCAAGGATCGAATTTGCTGCCAGACGGAGGGCACGGCCAGATCCATCGCCGCCGCAGTCGCCGCAAAACTGCCTTGACGCGACAGCTCCACGAGCGCTCGAATTTGCCGGAAACGCACCTCTTTAAAGTAACGACGCGCAGGAGAATCGGCCGTTTTGCCGATTCTTTGAGGAGCATTGGATTTTGCTTTCATCCTTAGTTACCTCCTAAGAGAACTTTCAGATGATAGCAAGCGCCTCAAGTTTCAGCGGCCCAGTCGAGCACCACCTTGCCGCAATTGCCGGACTCCATGGCGGCAAAGCCTTTTTCGAATTCGGTATAGTGGAATCTATGCGTGATGACGGGCTTGATATTGAGGCCGCTTTCTAACATGACGCTCATCTGATACCAAGTCTCGTACATCTCACGGCCGTAGATGCCGTGGATGGTGAGCATGTTGAAGATGACTTTGTTCCAGTCGATGGCAATCTGCTCGCTGGGGATGCCGAGCATGGCAATCTTGCCGCCGTGGCACATGTTCTCGATCATGCTGCGGAAGGCGGCAGCGTTGCCGCTCATCTCAAGACCGACATCGAAGCCCTCCTTCATGCCGAGCTGCTTCTGCACATCCTCAATCTTCTCGGTCGTCACATTCACCGCTCGTGTCGCGCCCATCTCACGCGCCAGATTGAGGCGATACTCATTCACATCCGTGATGACGACGTGGCGCGCCCCGGCATGTTTCACCACGGGAATCGCCATGATGCCGATGGGACCCGCCCCCGTGATAAGCACATCCTCGCCAAGGCATTCAAAGGCCAGGGCGGTATGAACGGCATTGCCAAAGGGGTCAAAAATGCTTGCGACTTCTTCATCCACCCCCTCGCGATGATGCCAGACATTGGTCATTGGCACACTGATGTATTCGGCAAAGGCCCCGGTGCGGTTCACACCGATTCCGACCGTGTCTTTGCAAAGGTGTCGCCGGCCCGCGAGACAGTTGCGACAGCGGCCGCAGACGACGTGCCCCTCGGCGCTGACGATCTCGCCGGGATGAAAATCATTCACGTTGGATCCAACCGCGACGACCTCCCCCACAAACTCATGTCCCACAACCATCGGCACAGGGATCGTTTTCTGCGCCCAGGCGTCCCATTTGTAGATGTGCAAGTCCGTGCCGCATATGCCGGTCTTGCGGACCTTGATGAGGACATCATTGATTCCGACCTGCGGTTCCGGGACATCCTGGAGCCACAGACCGCGTTCAGACCGTGCCTTGACGAGAGCTTTCATGATTATGTCAGTATATTGGACACAAATCCGATAAATTGGCAAGCGGCTTTTCCAATCACCTGAAATGGCGCTGACCGCAAAATCACCAAGCTCATGGTGGGAAGAACACAAAATCGATGCAGATTCCACCATGAATCTGATTGTCTCGGCCCACCTCGCAGTCACATGGATGCTCGTCGGCCTCATCTGGGTGGTGCAGATACTTGTCTATCCGCAGTTTCTTCGAGTCGCTGCAAAGGAGTTCACTGATTATCACTTCGCGCACTGCTTCCTTATTGGCCTCATCGTCGCGCCGCTGTTGTTCGTCGAACTCGTCACTGCGGGCTGGCTACTATTTGAGGGGCGGCGATCACTGCCGTTTCTCATCAGCATTGGGTTGATCCTTGTCATCTGGCTGTGTACCGCAGTCTTTCAGGCACCCTTTCACATACGGCTCATGCGGGGTTTTGACGCTCCGCTCATTCACCGGCTCATTCTCACCAACTGGATCCGCACGCTCGCGTGGACAGCACGCGGCTTTCTCGTTAGTTTCGCCCTATCATGAGCAAATCCCTGTTTCTCGCCCTGCTGGCCCTGAGTGCCCTGCTCCAAGTTGAAAGCGCCCTGCAGCTCGCACCGCCCATCATCCAGCGCGATGCCAGCGGCAGAGTGACCCTGCAAAGCACCGCGCCCGACACCACGATCCTCTACACCCTCGACGGGGTTGATCCCGTCGAGAAATCCAATCCCTACATGGCCCCCATCGATCTCGCCTGCGGCGGTACGCTGAAAGCCCGCGTGTTTTCCAAACTCCGCAAAACTTCGAGTGAGGCCGTGCAAAGCGTGTTTGAACCGCTGGCCGGTCACCAGATGCTGCCAAGCACCGTGGTCCCCGTCACGCAGGACCGCAGCTGGCCCACCTACGACTGGGCCACCCGCCATGCTCTCACCAGCGCCGCAGTGAAGCGCAGCCAGCCGCAGATTCTGTTCATCGGCGACTCCATCACTCATTTCTTCGGTGGCGAGAAGTTTGACAGCTACCCGCTGCATGGACAGAAGGTTTGGAATGAATACTACGCCCCGCGCAATGCCGGCAATCTCGGCTTCGGCTGGGACAAAACCGAAAACGTGCTCTGGCGGCTTCAGCATGGAGCCGTTGACGGCATCTCGCCCAAGCTGATCGTGATGATGATCGGCACGAACAACACGGGAAATTGCACCGCACCCGATATTGCAGCTGGCATTGAAGCCATCGTGCAGGAGTTCAACAAGCGCCTGCCACAGTCGAAAATTCTGCTGCTGGGCATCTTTCCTCGTGGCGAAAAGCCCGACGCTCCGCAACGCGGAAAGATCGCCGAGGTCAACCGCAGCATCTCCAGGCTCGATGGCAAACAGAACGTCACCTTCCTCGACATCGGCCCGAAGTTTCTCACCCCGGAAGGTTTGATCACGCAGGACATCATGCCCGGCTTCCTCCACCCCAACGAAAAAGGCTACCGCATCTGGGCCGAGGCCATTGAGCCGACGGTCAAGAAGCTGATGGGAGAGACCAAGTAAAAGGGCCTCAAGGGCACAAAAAAGCCGGGGAAACACAGCCCCCGGCTTCTTGGATTGATGACGCGGCTTACTTCGCAGGCTTCCAGTTGCGCACGAAGTCGAGGCACTGGGTAATTTCGGGGACGCTGGTCTCCCAGTTGTACTCGTACTCGCAGTGGAGCGGGCCGGGATAGCCCTGGGCATGGTATTCAGCAAGGATGGCTGGGATGTCGCTCTTGCCGGTGCCAAAGGGAAGGTCATGGGCTTTGACGTCACCGAATGCCGTGAGGTCCTTCAAGTGGCTGTCAAAGATGCGGCCTTTCAGGATCTTGATGCAATCCACAGGGTTGAGTCCGCTGCGCACCCAGTGGCCGACGTCTGCACAGGAGCCCATGCGGGAGTCGCGGTCTTTGACGAGTTCGAGCACGTAGTTCGGGTCCCAGAACATGTAGGCGCGGTCCAGCGGGCGCTTCGGATGGTTGTGGATGGCCATCTTGATGTCGAATTCCTTCACCAAGGATTCGATTTTATCGAGCGCGGTCACATCGGGCTCGGTGACGATGACGCCGATGCCGAGCTTTTTACAGAACTCAAAAATCTTGCGGTTGTTGGCGTCATCCTGGCCGAGTTTGACCACACCATAGCCAACGGCGGTGAGGCCCTTGGCTTCGAGGTGCTTCATGACCTCGTCGATCATTTCCGGCGTGGCGTTGTGGTCCCACTTCGCATCTGGCTTGGCGGTGGAAAATTTCTGGCCGGGGTAGAATTCGATGGTTTTGCCGCCGCATTGAGCGGTCTTGTCGATAGCCTCAAACACGTTGTACATGCGGAAGCTGTAAGCCTGGCAGCCAGCGAAAAACTGGCCGACTTTGGCGGCTTCGGGGATCGTGGCCGCAATGGATGCGGTGGCGAGGAGGAGTGATAGAAGGATGTGCTTCATGGGTGGGTGGAGGAGGAAGTCTGGCAAGTTCTTGGCGAAATGGAAGACCTGAGAATGGAAAAGGAACCCGCTGAGCAGCGTTTGGGAGAGATGCTGAAACATTCAACCCTGTTTTTGATTACCGCGACGGCAGCCCTGGCACAGCTGCCCACAGCGAAGCCCATTCCACGCATGCAGGCAGTGCCGCTGCCGCATCACATCACGTCGTTTCAGCTCGACGGGCGGGAACTGACGGCCATGCATTTCGATCCGCAGGACATGCGGCCCTTTTGCTACCCAATCCACGCCTCGCGTGAAGTGAGCCTGACACGCATGGGGCATCCGCATGATCCTCTGACGCATTCGCACCACAACAGCGTGTGGGTGACGCACAACATGGTGAACGATCTCGATTTTTGGGGCGATTACGCCAAGAAGCAGGGCCGCATCGTCAACGTGGAGGTGTCGCGTGAGGGTTACGAGGACACCGATGAGTTTTCCTCGATGCGGATGGTGAACCACTGGATCAGCGAGGCAGACAAGTCAGTTCAACTGACCGAGGTACGGCGCACGGAGATCCGTCCCATCGACGGGGCCAAGAGCTGGTTCATGATCATTGACCTGGAGTTTTCACCCCCCAAGGGCAAAACGACGACTTTTGGAGCCACGGGCTTTGGACTGGTGGCGGTGCGGATGGCGAAAAGCATCGGCGTGCATGACGGGGGCGGCCGCATTTTGAACTCCGAAGGGCTGATCAATGAGGAGGCGATCTTCCGCAAACCGACGCGGTGGTGCGACTACAGCGGGCGGATCACAAGCGACGCGGACGGCTTCGGCGGCATCACCTTGATGAATCACCCAATGAATCCGCACAACCCGACCGCCTTCCATGTGCGCAACGACGGCTGGATGGGCTGCTGCCTAAGCCTGGACACCCCCGTGGAGGTCACCGAGGAGAAAAAACTGCGTGTACGCTACGCCCTGTGGGTGCATGACGGCGTGGCGACGCAGGCCGCAAGCGAGGCGCTGTGGCAGAAGTTCATCGAAATGCCCGTGGTGGATTTGGCGCTCAAATCGGCCAAGAGATGAGCATGGCCGACTACCCCGCCGCCTTGAGCGAACTGATCTCCTTTTTCGAATCGCTCCCAGAAGGCGAGAGGCGGGAGAATTTGATCGACCTCGCGGCTGGCGTTTCGGCCCACGCGCCCAAGGAGGGCGAAAAGTTCGACCTGGAGGATGTGCGGCATGATGCGGAATGCACGGACACGGTCGGCGTGCATGCCCGGCTCGAACACGGGGACCGGGTTCATTTTGCCATCAGCCTGGGGCCGAAGGTGCAGACACTGACAAAGGCGATGGCCACCATCCTGTGCCGGGGGCTGAATGGATCGACGCTCGCGGAGATTCTGGCGGTGCCGCAGGATTTTGTGCCGCGCATCATCGGCGCTGACCTAGTGAGACTGCGGAGCCAGACCGTCTATTACGTTCTTGGCCGGATGAAACAGTCAGCCCAGACACTGCAAAAGGCCCGAGCTAGACCAGCTTCGTAGTCAGTCCCGTGCGAAGTTCCTCGGGAATCTGGCCGACGAAACGGGGCTCAAGGTCGATGGCGTCGAATATTTGGTGAATTTCCATCTGGCTGATGTCTCCCGGCTTGTCGATCTCGAAATAAACCAGATCATGGCGTGCATCCACCTTGTAGCGGACCTTGGGAAAGTGGTCCATCTGGTTGCGGAGCTGCATCACAGTGGACTCCGAACGGAGACCGGGGGCGTAGATTTCGACTTCGATCATGGCTGTTATGGCGACCGTTCTATCGGAATTGCCCACCGGAGCCAAGCAAAACCTGCCAGTTGTTCACGGACAGGATTCCAGTTTGACAGACGGGGGGTGTCGTCCTATTCTCGCCGCCCTCTTCCCCGCCCCTTTTATGGCCAACATCCGCTCAGCAGAAAAAGACATCCGCAAAACGACGGTTCGCACCGCTCACAACCAGACGGTGAAAAGCCGCATTCGCACCCTGCGCAAGAAGGTGATCGCCGCCTTGGACAAGAAGGACGCCACCGCAGCCGCAGCTTGCCTGAGTGAATTTGCTTCCGCCACCGACAAAGCAGCCAAGACCAACGTTCTCAAGAAGAACACGTCTTCCCGCCTGAAGAGCCGCCTCGCCGTCAAGGTCAGCGCCCTGACGAAGTAACTGACCTGTTCGATCCAACCCCGATTTCCAAACGGCATCTCGAAAGGGATGCCGTTTTTGTTTGTCGGACGCGGCAAGGCCAGCAAAGATCGCCCTCCACCATGATCACCCGTCACAAAATCGCCCCCAACTGCCCTGAGTTCTCCCGCCTCGTCTATGGCACCTGGCGCATTCTTGACGAAGAGGACAAGACCAGCTGCACCCCGCAGGCGCTGCTCAGCCGCTTCAAGGCCTGTGCCGACCTGGGCATCACCACGATCGACACAGCGGAGATTTATGGTGTTTACAAGGTCGAGGAAGCCATCGGCGGCGCCCTGAAACTGGACCCCGCCTTCCGCAGCAAGATCGAGATCGTCACCAAATGCGGCATGGGCATTGATGAAATCGACCTGCTGCTCGTACATCGCCCCGACTGGCTGACCAGCGCCGACGAAACCGCCGAGGGCCTGAACAAACTGCTCAAGGACGGCAAAATCCGCAGCGCCGGCGTCTCAAACTACAATGTGCATCAGTTCGAGCTGCTGAACTCGCGTATGGATCAGCCACTGGTGACGAATCAAATCGAGTTCAGCCTGCTGCACATGGATCCGATCTACGACGGCACGGCAGATCAATGCCAGCGCCACCGCATTCTGCCGATGGCATGGTCACCACTGGCCAAAGGTGCCCTGATGGACACCCAAGATCCCGCCGCAGTCCGTCTCCACGCCAAAGCCGCCGAGCTTGCCGCCAAATACAACGGGGCCACGCTCGACCAGCTCGCCTACGCCTGGATCATGGCGCATCCTTCCTGCCCGCTGCCGATCATCGGCACGAACAAACTGCAACGCATCCAGGCCGTGGTAAAAGCGGCAGATATCAAGCTGGATCGGGAAGACTGGTATGGACTCTGGGAAGCGGCCAAAGGCCAAGGCGTGCCATGAGGCCTGCTCAACCCAGCTATTCCTGCGGAATAACGAGCTGATCGTGGTGGATCAGGGTCACCTGCCAGTTCCATGGCCAGCGGCCGGGATTGCTCCAGTGGAAAGCCCACGGCTCGGTAAACTGGTTCACATATCCCGTGATCATCTGGCTGTAACCCACCCCGTTGCCTTCGAGGCGGATCATCGTGGTCACCAGTCCCTGCCCTTTCGTGGCCCGGACCGTGGTCTTATCCGTCTTCAGGGTCAGCGTGAAGAAGCCGCTGAGATATTTGCGCCCGTCTTGAATCGCCGTATCGCGGTTGTGGCCATAGGCATCCGTGTAGTTGGGAGCCATCAATTTCTCCAGCCGATCCCAGTCACGCTTCTCAACCGCCTCAATGAAATTCGCCTGCGCGGCACTCACCAGGGCCTCTGGAGAACGCCCGAAAACCCACCATGCGAGCCACAGGCCCTCGATGAGAAACAGCACCAGCAGGCAGCGAAGGATGATCTTTTTCATCTTAAAAGAGAGCCAGTTGCCCGGCGGAATCCGTGGAAGCCGCCACACAGAAACTCACGCCGCCGCTGCGACGGCGCACGACTTCGATGGTGGGCGTGGGCTTGTGACGCTCGGCGCAGACGACCCGGGCCTCAGTCGCTCCTGCGCTGTCGAGCGCCTGCCGGATGTACCGGGCGGCGGTGACGGGATCATTGCAGTCGTCGCTCAAATGACCCAGCACGACGTGGCTCAGACCTGGATGCGCGATTTCACGGACGAGTTCGGCCGCTTGCTCGTTCGAAAGGTGACCATGGCGCGAGCTAATGCGTTGTTTCGTGGCCCAGGGGCGTTTGGTGTCGTTTTCGAGCAGCTGGGTGTCGTAATTGGCCTCAATGAAGAGGCTGTCGGAATTTTTGAGGCGATCTTTGATCAAATTGGTCACGAAACCGACATCACTGAGCACCCCGAGGCGGGATTCTTCGTCAGCGATCACAAATCCGACCGGGTCCACCGCATCATGGGGAACGGGAAAGGATTCGATCCGCAGGTCCTGAAACTCAAAAGCCGCCCCCGTCGTCATGAGCCGCCAGGAGGGCGGTTTGCGGAACCCGAGGCTCCCAGCGAGGGTTTCCTGCGTCAGGGCCGTGCAAAACAGGGGCACCTGGCGTTTGCGGCTCAGCACCTCAATCCCACCCGTGTGATCCTGGTGCTCATGGGTCAGCAGAATGCCGTCCAGCATGTCGAGGGAAAAGCCGCAGGCTTCCAGTCGCAGGCAAATTTGCTTGGCGCTTAGTCCGGCGTCGAGGAGCAGCGTGGTGCGTTCGGTCGAAATAACGGCACAGTTCCCCGAACTGCCGCTGCCGAGAATTGTAAGACGCACCATGGGCTGTTTTTAGCGGCTGGCCCTGGCAGATGCAAGGCGGATGAGCCAGACCCAGCCGGTAAGACCGCGAGATTGTTTCGGGGGTTTGAAATATGCGTCATCTTGGCCGATAGAATGCTGGTTGATTTACTTCCCTGCATGGCCTAAATGCCGACCCCTTTTGACGCAAAAATGAGAAACCACGGACTCCCCCCGAAACAAGGCCTTTATGATCCGCAATTCGAGCACGACGCCTGCGGCGTTGGCTTCATTTGCCAGATGAAAGGCAAACGTTCTCACTCCATCGTACAACAGGGGCTGACCATCCTGATCAACCTGGACCATCGCGGAGCGGTGGGCAGTGAAAAAAACACTGGAGACGGTGCTGGCATCCTGATGCAGGTCCCTGACAAATTTTTGCGCAAAGTGGCCACCAAGGAAGGCGTGACCCTGCCGGCTGAAGGATTCTACGGCGTGGCCATGGCCTACTGCTCACCGGATGCCGCCCACCGTGCAGCAGCAGCGCGTGCCTTTGAAAAAGTGGCCGAGGAAGAAGGTCAGAAAGTGCTCGGCTGGCGCGATGTGCCGGTGGACAATTCCATGATCGGCCTCTCTGCCAAGGCCAGCGAGCCCTTCATGCGCATGGCGTTCATTCAACGCGGAGAAAACTGCCCCGATCAGCAGACCTTTGAGCGCAAGCTCTACATCATCCGCAAGCGTGCGGTCACCGCCATTCGCACCGCAGAAGCGGACAGTTTCTGGTACTGCTCCAGCCTGTCCTCCCGCACTCTGGTGTACAAAGGCATGCTCATGCCCGAGCAGGTCGGAAAGTATTTCCTCGATCTGCAGGATCCGGACATGGAATCCGCCCTGGCATTGGTCCACTCCCGTTTCTCGACCAACACCTTCCCCAGCTGGGAGCGTTCCCATCCCTATCGATACATCGCCCACAACGGCGAAATCAACACGCTGCGTGGCAACATCAGCTGGATGAAGGCTCGTCAGTCCCTTCTGGCCAGCCCGCTGTTCCCGGACGTCAAAAAACTCTTCCCCATCGTCAACGAAAGCGGCTCCGACTCCGCCATGTTCGACAACGTGCTCGAACTCCTCGTCATGGGCGGCCGCTCGCTGCCGCACGCCATGATGATGATGATTCCTGAGCCCTGGAGCGGCCATGAGTCCATGGATGACCAGCGCAAAGCCTTCTACGAATACCATTCCTGCCTCATGGAACCCTGGGACGGCCCGGCCTCCGTGGCCTTCACCGACGGCACCATGATGGGTGCCACCCTGGACCGCAACGGCCTGCGCCCTTCCCGCTACTACGTCACCAAGGACGACCTCGTCATCATGGCTTCCGAAGCCGGAGTCCTGCCGATCGCTCCTGAAAATGTGAAGCTCAAAGGCCGTCTGCAGCCCGGCAAGATGTTCATCGTGAACATGGACGAAGGCCGCATCGTCCCCGACGATGAGATCAAGGCGAAGATCGCTGCTGAGAAGCCCTACCGTGAGTGGCTGGACAAGCACCTCGTTCACCTCGCTGACATCAAGGACGGTGAGCCAGTGGCCCCGCCTGACCACGAAACCATGCTACAGCGTCAGCAGGCTTTCGGTTACAGCTTTGAAGACCTGCGCAAGCTCATGGTCCCCATGGGCAGAGAGGGCGTGGAAGCCATCGGTTCCATGGGCACCGACATCCCTCTGGCCGTGCTCTCGAACAAATCGAAGCTGCTCTACGATTACTTCAAACAACTCTTCGCCCAGGTCACCAACCCGCCGATCGACTGTATCCGCGAGGAAATCGTCACTTCGCCGATCACCACCATCGGTGCAGAAGGCAATCTGCTCGATCCGACGCCTGAGAGCTGCCACCTGATCGAGCTCAAGACACCAATCCTCAGCAACGAAGATCTGGCCAAGCTCAAGAGCGTGGCCCAGGGCCAGTTCAAAGCCGCCACCATCAACATCCTGTTTGATCCCAAAGAGGGCGCTGTCGGCCTCGAAAAAGCCATGGCCAAGATCTGCGCAAAAGCAGACGAACTGGTCACCCAAGGTTGGAACATCCTCATCCTTTCCGACCGTGGTGTCTGCGCTGACAAGGCCGCCATCCCGGCCCTGCTCGCCGTCGGCGGCCTGCATCACCACCTCATCCGCAAAGGCACACGCACCCAGTGCGACCTCGTGCTGGAATCCGGCGAACCCCGTGAAGTGCATCACTTCTGCACGCTCATCGGTTACGGCTGCGGAGCGATCAATCCTTACCTCGCTTTCGAAACGCTCGATGACATGATCCGTCAGGGCCTGCTGGTCAAAGTGGACCACAAGACGGCAGTGTACAATTTCATTAAGGCCGCCACCAAGGGCGTCATCAAAGTCGCCTCGAAGATCGGCATCTCCACGATGCAGAGCTATCGCGGTGCGCAGATCTTTGAAGCCGTCGGTCTCAGCCAAAGCGTGGTCGATAAATACTTCACCTGGACCGCCACTCGCATTGAAGGCAGCGACATCAAGGTCATCGCCGAAGAAGCCATCCAGCGCCATCTACGCGGCTTCCCTGAGCGCGATTCCCAAGTCCACGCCCTCGACGTCGGCGGTGATTACCAGTGGCGCAAGGAAGGTGAGGCGCATCTCTTCAATCCGCTCACCATTCACACACTGCAAAAGGCTGTCCGCACCGGCAGCTATGAAACTTTCCAGCAGTACACCGCCCTGGTGAACACGCAGGTGAAGCAGTTCTACACCCTGCGCGGCCTGCTGGACTTCAAGCCACGCAAAGCGGTGCCCATCGAGGAAGTCGAATCCGTCGATTCCATCATGAAGCGCTTCAAGACGGGCGCGATGAGCTACGGCTCCATCTCCAGTGAAGCGCACGAGGCGCTCGCCATCGCCATGAACCGTGTCGGCGGCAAGTCGAACACCGGTGAAGGCGGCGAAGATGAGGCACGTTACACCTGGACCAATGAGAAGGGTGACTCCAAGAACAGCGCCATCAAACAGGTCGCCTCTGGTCGTTTTGGCGTCACCAGCCTCTACCTTTCCCAAGCACGCGAAATCCAGATCAAGATGGCCCAGGGCGCCAAGCCCGGTGAAGGCGGCCAGCTTCCAGGAACGAAGGTGTATCCTTGGATCGCCAAAGTGCGTGGCTCCACGCCGGGTGTCGGCCTCATTTCGCCACCTCCGCATCATGACATCTACTCCATTGAGGATCTGGCCCAGCTCATCCACGATTTGAAGAATGCGAACCGTGCCGCACGCGTCAGCGTGAAGCTCGTCTCCGAAGTCGGCGTCGGCACCATCGCCGCCGGTGTGGCCAAGGCTCACTCCGACGTCGTTCTCATCTCCGGTTTCGACGGCGGTACCGGGGCCTCCCCGCAGACCTCCGTGAAACACGCCGGCCTGCCATGGGAACTCGGCCTCGCAGAAACCCATCAGACCCTCGTCCTCAACAATCTCCGCAGCCGCATCGTCGTCGAGGCGGACGGCCAGATGAAAACCGGCCGGGATGTCATCATCGCCGCACTGCTGGGCGCTGAGGAGTTCGGCTTCGCCACCGCTCCGCTTGTCACCTTGGGCTGCATCATGATGCGCGTCTGCCATCTGAACACCTGCCCCGTCGGCGTCGCCACCCAGGACCCAAAACTGCGCGCCAAGTTCAGCGGCGACCCTGAGCATGCCGCCAACTTCATGCGCTTCATCGCCATGGAAGTGCGCGAGCTCATGGCCAAGCTTGGCTTCCGCACGCTGCAGGAAATGGTGGGCCGCACGGAAGTGCTCGAGGCCCGCGACGCGATCGATCACTGGAAGGCACGCGGCATTGACCTGTCCAATCTTCTTTATCAGCCTGACGTCGGCCCCGAAGTCGGACGCTTCTGCACTGAGGTGCAGGATCACGGCATTGACCGCTCGCTCGACATCACCACGCTCCTGGACCTGTGCAAACCGGCCATCGAGAAGGGTGAAAAAGTCACCGCCACCGTGGCTATCCGCAACGTCAACCGCACCGTCGGCACGATCCTCGGCAACGAGATCACCAAGCGCCACTGGCACGGTCTGCCGGACGGTACAGTGCATATCAAGTTCAACGGTACCGCCGGTCAGAGCTTCGGTGCCTTTGTACCCAAGGGTGTCACCCTCGAACTCGAAGGCGACGGCAACGACTACATCGGCAAGGGTCTCAGCGGCGGCCGCATCGTCATCTATCCGCCGGAAGGTTCCGACTTTCCCGCCGAAGACAACATCATCGCCGGCAACACCGCGCTCTATGGCGCAACGAGCGGCGAACTCTTCCTGCGTGGCAGAGCGGGTGAACGCTTCGCAGTGCGCAACTCGGGTGTCGATACTGTCGTCGAAGGCGTGGGTGACCATGGCTGCGAATACATGACCGGCGGCCGCGTGGTCGTCCTCGGCACCACCGGACGCAACTTCGCGGCAGGCATGAGCGGTGGCGAAGCCTACGTTCTGGATGAAGAGGGCGATTTCGCCACCCGCTGCAACACGCAGATGGCCGGCCTAGAAAAACTCGAGGACAAAGCCGAAATCGACAGCCTCTACGAACTCATCAAAAAGCACGCCGACCTCACCAAGAGCCAGAAAGCCTTCAAGGTTCTCGCGCTCTGGGAGCAGATGGTGCCGAAGTTTGTCAAAGTGATGCCCAAGGACTACAAACGTGTGCTCCAGGCCATCAAAAAGGCCACCGACGACGGCCTCACCGGCGACGATGCCCTCAACGCCGCCTTTGAAGCCAACGCCCGCGACGTCGCCCGTATCGGCGGCAGCTAGCATCGACCTCACGCGCCACAAACCAACAGACATCACCTTTTTACAGAAAAGAGACCATGGGAAAACCAACCGGCTTCATCGAATTCGAACGCGAAATCCCCGCTGACCGCGACCCGCTTGAGCGCGTCAAAGATTGGAAGGAGTTCCACCTTCACCTGCCAGAGGACCGCCTGAAAAATCAAGGCGCCCGCTGCATGGATTGCGGTATTCCATTCTGCCACAGCGGCACAATAATCAGCGGTATGGCCAGCGGCTGCCCGATCAACAACATCATCCCTGAATGGAATGACCTCGTCTTCCGTGGCCTGTGGAAAGAGGCGCTTGATCGTCTGCACAAGACGAACAATTTCCCGGAATTCACCGGCCGCGTCTGCCCCGCTCCTTGCGAAGGCTCCTGCGTTCTCGGCATTCATGAGCCACCGGTAACGATCAAGAATATCGAGGTCAGCATCATCGACAAAGGCTGGGAGGAAGGCTGGGTGAAACCCGATCTCCCTGACAAGCGCACCGGTAAAAAAATCGCCATCATTGGCTCCGGCCCTGCCGGACTCAGCGCCGCCGCCCAGCTGAACAAGGCCGGCCACACCGTCACCGTCTTCGAACGTGCGGACCGCCCCGGCGGCCTGCTCATGTATGGCATCCCCAACATGAAGCTCGACAAGAACGAGGTCGTCCTGCGTCGTGTGAAGCTGCTGGAAGACAGTGGCGTCATCTTCAAGTGCAACGTCAATGTCGGCACCGACATCACCGCCGAACAGCTCACCAAGGATTTCGATGCCACCGTGATCTGCACGGGTGCCACCAAACCCCGCGATCTGCCAATTCCTGGCCGCGAACTGAAGGGCATCCACTTCGCCATGGACTTCCTCACGGCGAACACGAAAGCCGTGCTCGACCCCTCCGGCAAATACATCACCGCAGACGGCAAGGATGTCGTCATCATCGGTGGTGGTGATACCGGCACCGACTGCGTGGGCACCAGCGTGCGCCATGGCTGCACCACGGTGACCCAGCTTGAAATCATGGCCAAGCCGCCGCTCACCCGTGCTGCGAACAATCCATGGCCCGAATGGCCCAAGACCTACAAGATGGACTACGGCCAGGAAGAAGCAGCCGCCAAGTTCGGCGACGATCCTCGCGTCTATCTCACCACCGCCACCCACTTCGAAGGTGATGCCGATGGCAATGTCAAAGCCGTCCACGTCGTCAACGTCGAGTGGAAGAAGGACGAAAAGGGCAACTTCGGCCCGCAGAAGATCCCCGGCACCGAAAAAGTCCTCCCCGCACAGCTTGTCCTGCTAGCCATGGGCTTCCTTGGGCCAGAACAGCCGCTGCTCGACGCCCTCAACATCGAGCGCGACCCGCGCAGCAACGTGAAAGCCGAACACGAGAAATACACCACCAGCATCCCCGGCGTCTTTGCCGCCGGTGACTGCCGCCGTGGCCAGTCCCTCGTCGTCTGGGCCTTCAACGAAGGCCGCGGCGCCGCCCGCGAGTGCGACCGCTTCCTGATGGGTGAGACGGCTCTGCCATAACGGATTGAGACATCCACTTCCGAAAGCGCCCTCAGCAATGAGGGCGCTTTTTTGTGTCTTCCTTGACTCAATATTTCTGGCCTTCGGGAACAAAACTGAGCATCCTTTCCTGCTTGTTGTCTCCCAACCCAGATGCGTTTTCTCATTACCCTCTTACTCCTTGCTGCGAGCAGCCTGCTGCACGGGCAGATCTCGGT
Source organism: Verrucomicrobia bacterium 12-59-8 (assembly GCA_002279765.1). The sequence continues at coordinate 50,641 of NCCR01000032.1, forward strand.
GGGCGGCAGGCAGTTTGAGCGATCCATTACGGAAAGCGGCCCGAAGGGCGAGTGGGTGGTGTATGAGAAGGGCGCACCGCAAAATGAAGGAACTCGGCGCTGGCTGACGAAGCGGGTGCTCGTTGAGCTGGCCCCTGGCACGCAGGCGGCCTCACTGTCGCAGGTTGCCGGCGTTACGAAGTCGGCGGCGCGCGGGAAGTATGCAGTGGTTGAATTCGCAGGGAATCCGGACGCAGCCATTGCGGGGGCCCTCACTCTGCGCAAGGCACCTGGAGTGCTCGCGGCCGAGCCCATGCTCGCGCATCAGTTGTTCCACCGCTTCATGCCCAATGACCCGTACTTCGCCTACAACGCCGCGAATCCAGGCTACCAGTGGCATTTGAACAACACCGGCCAGAACGGCGGCACTGTAGGCTCGGATGTCAATGTGGCGAGCGTCTGGGACAGCTACAAAGGAACGGGAGTGCGCATCGGCATTGTGGACGATGGTCTAGAGGTCACGCATCCCGACCTCGCGCCGAATGTGGATCTCGCCAACAGCTTCGATTTTAACGACAATGACAGCGATCCCTCGCCTGGAGCGAGTGACTTCCATGGCACCTCCTGCGCGGGGGTGGCGGCGGCACGCGGCCACAACGGCATCGGCGGCTCGGGTGTGGCACCCGAGGCAACATTGGTGGGGCTGCGCCTGATCGCCGCACCCACCACCGACCAGCAGGAGGCGGATGCCTTCGCCTATCAAAAGGATCTCATCGCGGTGAAGAGCAACAGTTGGGGGCCCTACGACGGCGCTTACGGTTCCGGGGGCCCGGATGTCCTCAGCCAGGCGGCGCTGGAAGATGCTGCGACGACGGGTCGCGGCGGCAAGGGGACTGTCTTCCTCTGGGCGGCAGGCAATGGCAACGGCAGCGGAGATGATTCGAACTATGACGGCTGGGCCAATTCGATCTACGCCATCGCCGTCTCCGCCATGAACGACAAAGGCAGGTCTGCCTTTTACAGCGAACCGGGGGCGAACATTCTGGTCTGCGCTCCCTCCAACGGCGGCAAAGAGGGCATCACCACCACCGACCGCACCGGGGCGCTGGGTTACAATGAAGATGGCGGCACGGTCGAATACCCGGATTACGATGATGCCAGCTACACAAACACCTTTGGCGGCACCTCTTCGGCCACGCCGGCGGTGGCGGGCGTCGTGGCGCTCATGCTGCAGGCGAATCCTAACCTCACCACGCGCGACGTACAGGAAATCCTCGTGCGGAGCGCCACGCAGAATGACTCTTTCGACGGTGATTGGATCACCAACGGGGCAGGGTTTCATTTCAATATCAAATACGGAGCCGGTCTGGTGAACGCGCAGCAGGCCACCACGCTGGCCTCCACCTGGACCAACGTCGCCGCGCGCCAGTCACATGCCTATGCGGCCACGGCGCTGAATCTCGCCATCCCGGACTACAACGCCAACGGCGTTTCCAAAACCTTCACCGTCCCGATCGAAGACAACCTGCGGCTGGAACACATCACCGTACATGTCAAAGCCACGCACACGTATCGCGGCAATCTGCAATGGCGCCTCATTTCCCCAAGCGGCATCTCGGTGCGCCTGGCACGTTCGCGCTTCAACGACACTGGGGCCGATCTCGACTGGACCTTCATGACCACGCATTGCTGGGGCGAGCGCTCCGTGGGCGACTGGAAGTTGCAGGTCATTGATCAGATGGTGGGTGACGTCGGCACTCTGGATGACGCCACCATCACCTTCCATGGGACGCCGACAGACAGCGCGCTGCCGCTGCCGGTCATCACCTCCAACTGGATCGTCGTGGGCCGCGAAGGCTGGGAGATGAACCAGCAGATGACAGCCTCCAATTTCACCACGAGCTTTGATGCGGGCACCTATGCCACGGGCTCACTGCCTACGGGTCTTTCGCTCAATCCGACCACCGGACTGATCACGGGCACACCGCAGGTGACCGGTTTGTTTGAAGGCTGGCAAAGCGCCACGAACGCCACCGGCACCGACACTGAATTTGCCTACTTTTACATTCTTGCGGCCACTCCCTCTCTGTCAGATGCCGTGGAGCAACCAACCAGTCTCAAAATCGTGCCCTTTGGCTTTGGCGACCCCTTCAGCCAGACCGTCACGACCCATGACGGCGTGGATGCGGTACAGACCTCAGCGGTCAATGACGAGGAGTACTCCGGCATAGAGTTCACCGTGGACGGTCCGGCGCGGCTGGAGTTCCAATGGAAGGTGTCGTCCGAAAAGAACTACGACTATCTTGTGCTCACGGTGGACGGTTACGTGCTCGATTACATCACAGGCGAGACCGACTGGAAAACATCCACGACCGATGTCGGTCCCGGCCCTCACAACGTTGATATCTACTACATCAAGGATCAGGCGGTGGCCAAAGGCCAGGACGCGGGCTGGATCGATCAAGTCGTCATCACCCCGACTACGGTGGCACCAGTCATCACCACCGACACACTGGACGCCTACGAGGGGGTGTACTTCAGGCAGAGAATCATTGCCTCAAACAGTCCTTCCACCTACACTGCCGAGGGTCTGCCCGCCGGACTCACGCTGGATGCCACGACGGGCCTGCTCTATGGCAGCGTGGCCACACCCGGCACCTACCAGATCACAATTCACGTCACAAACACGTTCGGAACCACCACCCAGGTCATCACCCTCCAGGTCGGCACCGTGGAGCAGGGCCTGGCGGAGGCTGTGGATGCGCCCGCGCAAACCATGGCAAGCTCAGGCAATTTGAAGTGGGTGCCGCAGTGGCTTTACGCGCATGACGGCAGCGACGCGGCCCGCAGCGGCCTCATTGGCGACCTCCAGCAGAGCGTCATGACCACCGAAGTCACAGGACCTTGCAAAGTCACTTTCTGCTGGGGCGTCTCTTCTGAGGCCGACTACGACTTCATGCGCTTCTACATCGACGACGTTGAGCTGGAGGCCATCAGTGGGGAAGTCGGCTGGACCCGCAAAGGCTATCTGATTCCCACCGGGACACACACCCTGAAATGGGCCTACAGCAAAGACGATTTCACCGCCTCCGGTCTCGACTCCGGCCTGGTGGATCAATTTGGAATTTACTACGACAACGATGGCGACAGCGTTCACTCCGACATCGAGACCTGGTTCGGCACCAGTGACTCCGACCCCAGAAATTTCCCACAAACGGTTCTCTCCCGCACCACGAGCACCATGCTGCAGTTTCCCTCCGTGCCGGGCAACGACTACCTCATCGAATACAGCGATGACCTGCAGACTTGGACGCCCCACATCTTCACCGCGACAGGCGTATCCTCCACCTGGACGGATTTGAATGCGGTCAAGAAAACCCGCCGCTTCTACCGGGTGGGCATTCCGTGATCACTTCAATCCCGCCAGGAAACGGCGAAAAAAGGCCACTCCCGCCTCCAGATCGCTAACGGCGATGAACTCGTCCTTCGTGTGTGCCTGCGCAATCGAACCAGGGCCTATGGCGATGGCGGGTGTGCCTGCGGCAGACAGAAAGGCGGCATCACAAAACCAGGGCGCACCGGTCAGTTCAGAACCTGCCGCGAGTAATTTCTGCACCAACGGATTTGCGGGATCTGTGTCGAGATGAAACGCCTCGCTGGCAACGGTGACTCGCGCAGTTTCATCGAGTCGATGCACAAAATCCGTCAGCAGGGCCAACGCTCCGCCGGCGCGCTGCAAGCCCGGCGTGGTGCGGATGTCCACGCGCAGTTTGCATGAATCTGCGACAATGTTGCTGCGCGTGCCGCCCTGAATCATGCCGAGGTTGATCGAACTGGCCCCGAGCCATTCATCTTCACCACCGGCTTCGGCCAGAAGCTCGCGAAACTCCGTGTCGAGTGCCGACACGAGCTTCGCCATTTTCACAATCGCATTCACCCCCAGTTCGGGTGTGGCCCCATGCACCGCGACACCCGTGGTGAGCACATCGGCCCAGAGGCAGCCTTTGTGACGAAACACAGTCTTCAGACTCGTGGGCTCACCAATGATGGCGAGATCATAGCGTCCATGGTTTTTCGCAAAATGCTGCGAGCCGAGTTGGGCGCTTTCCTCGGACATGAAGCCGACGAAGTGAACTTCGACGGGCAGAGAAGGGATTTCGTGGCGCATTTCATGCAGGGCCCAAAGCATCGATGCCATTGGCCCCTTGGTGTCAGAAGAACCCCGGCCCCAAACTTTGCCGTCGCGCAGTTCTCCGCCGAAGGGCTCGATCGTCATGCCTCCCACGCTCACCGTATCGGTGTGAGGCGCGAAGAGGATGCGGGGCTTGGGTTTGCCATCTGCGCTTGGATGCGTTGGAAAACAACCGATTACATTTGGACGCGCAGGTTCCACTTCCTCCAGTGTCACCTTTGCACCTGAAGCCCGTAGGAACTCCGCCACGTAAAGAGCGCATTGTTCTTCGCCGATGCCGTCTGTGCCGGGATCGCCGTCAGGATTCACCGACGGGATGCGCACGAGCGCCTGAGTGAGTTCGACGACGTTCGCTGGAAGTGAGGCCATGCGGCAAAAAGGCACAGGCAGGTTAGGCGTGCAAGCAGGACAAAATTGTCATGGAGTGTGTCGGATTTGGCAATGAAAGGGCTGTTTGCAGCATTGTTGCAACCCGCGTGCATCATAGGGCGTTTTTTGGCCATGAAGATCTTCCAAAGCCAGCTCGCAGTCATGCTTCTCGGCATCGGCGGAGTCGTGCATGCTGGGGATCCAGTGATAACGACCAAGGCGGGGGATGGGAAAACGATTTTCCAGACGGTGTGTGCGCAATGCCATGGGACCGCTGGTGAAGGCAAGGTGGAGCTCAAATCGCCGTCCATTGCCGGGATGCCATCATGGTATGTAACCACGCAGTTCGCGAATCTGAGGGAAGGGCGTCGTGGCCACGATGCGGCTGATCCACAGTCGTTCATGATGGCAGCGGTCGCCAAGGCGCTGCAACCAGAGCAGATCAAGGCTGTGGTCGCCCATGTTGAAAAGATGCCTATGAAGGTTCCCATGGGAAAAGACCGGGAAATCGCCAATGCCAGCGCTCAGGATGGCATGCAGCTGTTTCAGGAGCGGTGCATGGAATGCCACCGCTACAACGCCAGCGGCGAAATGACCTTCGGCAGCCCACCGCTCATAGGCCGACAGGGTTGGTATCTTGAGGCACAGCTCAAAAAATTCAAAGCAGGCAAACGTGGAGCCATGAAGAACGATGTGAACGGCGCGAAGATGGTGCAGGTCACCAACTTCTTCGTCGAAGATGAGCAGATGCTGCGGGACGTGGTGGCCTACATCATGACGCTCAATCCCGACCCGGCGGCTTCGCCAGAAGAACAGAAAAGGCAGATCATCGAAGGCAGCCCGTTCGAGAGCGCCGGGCGTTGATCACGCGTGGGCTTGAAGTTCTTTGACGGGCTCGCCTTTGCTCAGGGCCATGGGGCGGCCGACGGGGGTCATGACTTCGCGGCTGTAATCGATGCCGAGGAGGTTTTGGACGGTGGCGTGGAGGTCTTCGACGAGGACGGGTTTCTCGGGTTCTTTTTTCTCGCCTTGGGGATCGGTGGAGCCGATGACACGGCCACCGGCGAATCCGCCGCCGGAGACGAGCATGCTGAAGGCATTTGGCCAGTGATCACGACCGCCCACGTTGTTGATCTTGGGAGTGCGGCCAAATTCGCCGCCGCAGACGACGATGGTGCTTTCAAGGAGGCCGAGTTTTTTGAGATCGCGGATCAAGGAGGCGTAGGCGGCATCGAGGATTTTTACCTGCGTGGCCTGGCCTTCGAGGTTGTTGGCGTGGGTGTCCCAGCCGTTGAGGGTGACTTCTACGCAGCGGACGCCGGCCTGGATGAGGCGAACGGCGGCGAAGCAGCCGCGGCCGAAGGGGGTGTCGCCATAGGCGTTGAGTTCTTTGGCTGGAGCATCGCTGACGTTGAAGGCTTTTAACTGATCGGAGGACATCATGTTCCGCGCCCGCTGCATCGATATCTGGTGCAGGGTTTTGTTTTGATCCATGTCGGGCTCGCGTCCGCGTGCAAAGGCCTGCTCGACCACGGCCAGTCCTTCCAGGCGGCGGTCCAGGCGCTTGTCATCCACGCGTGCTTTGACATCGGGCACGGGAAACTTGGGGTCATACATTTGGAATGCATCGTATTTGGCACCAAAGAAACCGCCGCGTGCGGGCCATTGATTTGGGAGGATGGAGACATGCGTCGGGATTTCGATCTTTGCCTCCGGCAGCTCATGACAGACGATGGCGCCTATGCTGGGATGAATCAGCGTGGGATCCGGGCGGTAGCCGGTCTTGATGTTGTAAAAGGCACGCTCGTGATCGCCTTCTTTGCTGACCATGGAGCGGATCAACGAGACGTCCTGCATCACGCTCGCGGTTTGTTCGAGACCGGCGGCGAAGTTCACGCCTTTGATGGCGGTGGGGATCGCTGTGACTCCGCCACCGATTTTTGTTTCAGGATGCGGGTCGAAGGTGTCGAGCTGGCTCGCAGCTCCGCCGAGCCAGAGCAGGATGACGGAACGGGCGGGCTTGCCTTGGGGGGCGGTTTCGGCTTCGACTGCGAGGAGATCGGCCAGTGGGGTGAGCCAGGAGATGCCTGCGGCTCCGGCACCGCGAAGGAGGGTGCGGCGGGCGAGATGATCGGGGCTGTGGCAGGGAGAGGTGTTCATGGCATGCCTCGTGGGCTTGGGGTGCTAAGGCGACCTTTCATCGCAGCGGAGGGACGGGGAGACGCTGCTGGTGGGGGCGGTGTGTGAAGGTTGCGCGGGGTTTGCTTTCCGATCTTCTTTCGGATTTCCAGGGTAGCCTCGCCGAGGCTCGGCAACCCTTCGCTATGATACGGAGCCCCTTTCGGGCTGGGGAGTGAGAGTCTCAAGCCGGGATGGGGGGACTTAACCGAGTGGCATTCGTTCATGGCGCTAGTGGTTCCAGGAAAACTCGGTGGCGTTCATGAGGGTCCAGTAGAGGTCGGACATCGCGATGCTGCGCGAGCCCCTGCTCTTGGAGGTGGCAAGCTGGGCGGTGAAGTGTGTCTGCTCCGCCGGTGTGGGACGACGCGTGAAGATGGAAAGGTAGGCCGCCTCCACTGCGGTGGCATTGTCCGGTGCCAGCATGCCTATGCGAGTGCTCGCATTGATGAGCGGATTGTTGCCCGTGTTGTTGCTTATCATGTTGCCGTTCATCAGAAGAAGGCGCTGAGGGATGGTGCCACCGGCATCGTCAAAGGTGTCCTCGCCGGAGTCGCCGTAGCGCTTCACGAAGTTGTTCACGTCGATGTCGCGCTTGATGCGGAAGAGGACGTGCGTGTCTGCATCGATGGTGCTGAGTGAGGCGGCCTGGATCACGCTGCCTGCCATCTGTTCTGGGCGGAGACGGGTCACGGGAAAGGCGGCCCAGGCATTCTCCGCCGCCACTGTCACCGGGTGGTCAGGGTCACTGGACTGGCTGGACATCTGAAAGGCTTTCGTGCCGGCGATCACCCGGATCAGGCGCTGCATGTCATAACCATGGGAAAGAAAATCATCTGCCAGCAGCTCCATGCCGGCAGGAAAGGGTCCGTCGAGGGGAATTTCATCCACGGGCGCGATCAGGGGACGATTGAAGAGCAGCGCCCACATGCGGTTGACCATGGCACGCGCAAAGGCCTTGTTCTCTTTCGCCGTCACCCAGACTGCCAGCTTGTTGCGTGGCGTGCCGTTGGCTGGCAGCAGCTCTGGCTTCCACGGCACTTTGGCGGGAACTTTTTCCTCCTCCATCTTGCCAAGGTAGCGGACTTTGTAGTTCTGCTTGGGATCATCGCGCAGGCCGTTCAATGCAAAGTCTGCCTGGCCGAAGAAGGAGGCGAGTTGATGAAAATCTGTCTGCTTCCAGGTGCTGCCGAGCTTGCCGTCGTGGCACTGGACGCAGTCGATGCGCACGCCGAGAAAGGCACGGCTTACTTTGGCGGCGAGTTTCACCTCGTCAGGGCCCTTTTTGTTCATCTGGTTTGTCACCGTGACGAAGTTCACTTCAGGATTGGTCGTCCAGACGCCGTTGGAATCGATCAAGGCGCGGGCGATCTGGTCATAAGGGCGATTTTGCTGAATCGCATCGCTCAGCCAGTCCACCAGTCGTCGGCGGCGGTACATCAGGAAGGGGCCGTTTTCGATGCCCACATAGACACGGGCTAGCCTCTCCGCGAGGTAGTCGCTGGAACGGCGGTCAGACAGCAGGTGGGACAGCCACCACTGCGGCACATCGGCACTTTTCAGCGACTCCAGCATGCGGATCTCCTGCAAAGATGGAATGCTGCCTGTAAGAGCTAGGGAAAGCCGACGCACCAAAGTGAGGTCATCGGTTTTCGCGGCTGGCAGGATCTGCTGCTGAGTCCATGCATTCTCAAAGTACGCATCCACTGCCTGCGCTGTCTGCTGAATGTCGTCCAACTGCGCTTTTGACAGCCTGGGGTCGCTTTTCAGCTCAGCCACCGGTGGTGCTAGCAGTTCAGCCACCCCAAAAAATGCCCCTGCTGCCAGCGCGCCGAGAATGGCGGCATTGCGCAGCCAGAGCAGCCAGTTTGAGGAGGGAGGGGCTGAGTTCATGACGAGATGCTGCATTCGCAGCCTGTCTCTAACACGCGAATGTAGGTTCGGTTTCCTCACGATCTTTGCAACAATCTGGCGGGAGCCGACTTTCATACGCTCTCACGCATGTCTGAACCTCCTCCGCTGTCCCCTTCCCTGCCAAGGCCTGCCAAGGCAGCACTGGGACCGCCGGCACTGCCTTCCTCCGAACTAATCCAGAGCGGACCGGACCGCCTAAAGGCGGAACTACAAAACACGCTCATAGTAGCGCCTGATTATAGCCCATGTCCCACAGCACCTTTGACGGAGCGGCGGGGGTTCTTTGGTAAACTCGCCTCGGGGCTTGACTGGCTTTTTGGATTGGCCGCGTTGCTCGTTTTGCTGGCCGCATGCTCGGTCATCCCGGTCTTGAATTTTCTCAGTCTGGGCTACTTGCTGAATGTGAGCGGCACGATTGCGCGCACGGGGCGATTTCGGGATGGCCTCATTGGTGTGCGGAAAGCCGCCGTGCTCGGCAGCATCGCTGCGGGTGTTTGGATCGTGGTGTGGCCGGCACGCCTGCTGTCTGATTTTTGGCGCGATGCTGAACTGATCGCTCCTGGCAGTGGGATTGCGAAAGCGTGGCATGCGGGGCTGATCGTCGTGATCGTCATCACGCTCGCACACATTGTGTGGGCCTGCCTGCGCGGCGGGAAGCTGAGGCATTTCCTGTGGCCACAACCGCTGCGCTTCAAGCGCTGGCTGCGCGCGCCTGAGAAGTTCGGCAACCTCCAGAGCACTATCACGGACTACGTCATGGGCCTGCGCCTGCCGTTTTATTTTTGGCTTGGCCTGCGGGGGTTTGTGGGAGCGCTGCTGTGGTTGATGGTTCCTGTGGGCATCCTGCTTGCCGCCACGCGACTGCCGGTCGGCGGCTCGGTCCTGCTCTCGCTGCTGGGAGGCCTGCTGCTGCTGCTTGTGGCGATTCATCTGCCGTTTTTGCAGGCCCATTTCGCGCAGACGGATCGCTTTAGCGCCATCTTTGAGCTGCGAGAGGTGAGGCGGCTGTTTCTGCGGGCACCGCTCGCGTTCTGGTTTGCGCTGCTGATCACGCTGCTGTTTGCGGTGCCGCTGTATCTGCTGAAGATCGAACTCACGCCGCGTGAGCTCGCGTGGCTGCCGAGCCTGCTGTTTGTGATCTTCATTTTCCCGGCGCGTGTGCTGACGGGATGGGCGATGAGCCGGGCGACGAGGCATGAGCAGCCGCGGCATTGGTTTCCGAGATGGATGGCGCGGCTGGGGATTGTGCCGGTGGCGCTGGCTTACACGCTGGTGGTGTATTTCACGCCATATCTATCCTGGAACGGGGCGTGGAGTTTGCTGGAGCAGCATGCGTTTCTGGTGCCGGCGCCGTTGATGGCGCTGTGAGGGGGATGGGGGAGTTGACCGTGGTTTACGGTTGTTGACGGTGGTTTACAGTCGTTGGGGAATGGGAGTGTTGGAGGATGAGGAGTGATGAGAGATGGCGGAGCGCCGCACATGGAAAGTGCGGACCACGCTGCGCTGGGGCGGAATGGAAGAGCGGGAAGACGCAGGGAGATTTGTGTCACCGCTACGCGGTTCCACGGGATTCCAGAGGCATGGGTGGCGAGTTCCGTGGGCTTGCGCCCACGGCT
>NCCR01000213.1 GCA_002279765.1 Verrucomicrobia bacterium 12-59-8
GATTTTGTGCGGGCTGTCGGGAAACACCACGGAGCCAATGTCGCGCCCCTCCATGACCAGCGGGCCAATGGCGGCAAGCGCACGCTGATCGGCCACAAGGCGATCACGAACTTCATTGACGCGGGCGATGAATGACACCGCACGATTGACGAGATCACTGTTGAGTTCGGCATCCGTGAGCGCCCGTCCGGCGATGCAGACCTGCGTTTTTCCTTCAACGACGGGAGACTCGATGGCGATGGCAGCAGCGGCGGCGCGAACGGCCTCCGCATCCTGCGGCTCAACGCCGGCTTGCAGCACAGCCCAGGTCATGGCGCGGTACATGTTGCCGGTGTTGACGTACGTGCGGCCAAGGCGCTGAGCGACGAGGCGCGCAATGCTGCTTTTTCCCGAGGCTGCGGGCCCGTCAATCGTGATGACTGAATGCGCCATACTCATGATCTGGCACGATTCATTTTGTCCACGAGCGGCTGTGGCACGGTGGACATGACGGGAATCGGCCGTGCGCCATCGTCTCCATTGATGAAGAGATCGAGATGTCGCTCAAAGCCTGGATAGGAGGTGGAGATGCACTCGCTGCCCTCGATCGTGGTGGTGCCTTCGGCAAACATGCCGGCGACGAGGAAGGCCATGGCGATGCGGTGGTCCCCAAAGCAGGGCAGCGTGGCTCCCTGCAGTTTGGCTCCGCCTTCAATTTCCATGCCGTCGGGATGCTCGGTGACGGTGACACCCATCAGACGCAGATTGGAAGCGACGGCGGCGATGCGATCCGTCTCCTTCACGCGCAGTTCGGAGGCGTCACGGATGAGCGTCTTGCCACGAGCCAGCGCGGCGGCCACTGCCAGGATGGGCAGTTCATCGATGACATTGGGGATAATTTCACCACCGATCACCGTGGCGTTCAAATCACCACCCCGGACGGTGATGTTGCCACGTGGTTCACCGTCTGAATGCGTTTCGGAGTTCGTGATTTGAGCCCCCATGCGCAGGAGGATGGTGATGACTCCGGTACGAGTAGGATTGAGGCCCACATTGTTGATGGTGATCTGAGCCCCGGGCGTGGCCGCCGCGGCGACCATCCAGAACGCGGCGCTGGAAATGTCTCCCGGCACCATGATGTCATTGGCCCGTGGCTCCTGGCCGCCATAGACACTGACGCAGTCGTCTTCACGGAGCCATTTGATGCCGAAGTGCGTGAAGAGGCGCTCCGTGTGGTTGCGAGTGGCCACCGGCTCCACCACCGTTGTCTTGCCCGTGGCAAAAAGTCCGGCCAGCAGGATGGCGCTTTTCACCTGGGCGCTGGCGACGGGCAGCTTGTAGTAAATGGATTTCAAGGGAGCACCGCGAATGGTGAGCGGCGCGCAGATTTTTTCACCCTGGCCGGTGATCATGGCCCCCATCTGACCGAGGGGATCGGCAACACGCTTCATGGGACGCTTCGAGAGCGAGGCATCGCCAAAGAGTTCCGTTTTGAAATCCTGCCCGGCGAGGATGCCGGAGAGCAGGCGGATGGTGGTGCCGGAATTGCCGCAATCCACGGGCTGCTCGGGCGCTTTCAGCTTCATGCCGTTGCCGGTGATGGCGAGCTTCACGAGGCCCACGCCTTCCACTTCCTCCAGAGGCTCCATGGTGGCGCCGAGGGCCTGCATGGCATGCACGGTGCAGAGGCAGTCTTCGCTGGGCAGGAAGCCATCAATGATGGTCGTGCCCTTCGCGAGTCCGGCAAACATTGCGGAACGGTGGGAGATGCTTTTGTCACCGGGGATGGTGATTTCGGCGGGAATGCTTTTGAGTTTCTTCGACTTGAGGCTGGCCATGATCTTTCAGACCGCCGGAAGGAGGTCGCGCAGGGCTTTGGCCTGGGCGAGAAACCGGCGGAGGGCTTCTTCGTCCATGCTCTGCAGCATTTCAAGAAGCTCTCGCAGGACAGAAGAGGCATCTTGCAGCGCCGCCATGACCTCGATGCGGTTTTGCATCAGGATGCCCGCCCACATGTGGGGGTCGCCCCCGGCCACACGGGTGGTGTCACGAAAGCCGCCGGCTGAGCTGTCGAGCACGCCGGTGTCCTGGCTGAGAGCCGCCAGGGTCGTCAGCACGGCCATGGAGTGAGGCAGGTGCGAAATGCGTGCCACGCAGTGATCATGCTGCTGCGGCGTCATTTCCTGGATGCGACAGCCGAGCTTGACCCAAAAGGTGCGCAATCTCGCCAGATGCTGCGGCTTGGTGTTTGCGGTCGGCGTCACGATGCAGGCCGCTTGATGAAACAGATCTCCGCGAGCATGGGCCAGTCCGGTATGCTGGGAGCCCGCCATGGGGTGGCTGCCGAGAAAAGCCGCCTTGGTGGGGCTAAAGAGGGCCTCCAGTTCGGCCACCACGCCCCCTTTCACACTGCCGACGTCCGTGACAATCAAATCGTCGGACAGGTCGCAGGCAGCCATCTGACGCGCAATGTCCGGCATGTGCTGGATCGGCATGCACAGAACCGCGAGCGAAGCCCCCTGAATGATGGCCGCGACGTCGTCGCTGGCTATGACACCCGGAAGCACACGCTTCACTTCATCCACCGCCTCGGCACGCCGGGCCCACACGCGAACTTCCACGCCTGGCATGCGCTGCTGGATGGTTTTGGCCAGTGATCCGCCCAGCAGGCCGGGACTAAAAATGGCAATGGAACGTTCGACGGACACGGCAGAGGGAGAAACAGGACAATTCCGAAGGTTTCCACGTCCGGCCCGGAAGAACCCAGGCCGACGGACACAGTCTTCGACTCAACAGCGCGCCGCCTCAGGGCACACGAAAGATTTTGCCGGTATAGGGGCACTTCGCCTTCTGGCCCGACTGGAAGTCACGCACGTCAATGGCCTGTCCATTCGGATCAAACGGGCTTTTCACAAAACCTGGTTTGCCGGTGATACGCGTGGCGAAAGGGATCTCTGCAGCAACAGGTGCGGGAGCAGGAGTGACTGGCGGCGGGGTGCTGCCAGGAGGAGTTACGGTCACCGGCGGCGGTGCCGTGGGATTGTCGGTCGTCGGCGGGGGAGTGACATTGTCACCCGTCACAGGAGCGTTGGGATTGGGGGGCTGAACCGCCGCAGCGTCAGGGGAGCCGAGATTAACGCCGTCAAAATACTGGGTCTGCTCCTGCGAGACGCCATAGCGGGGCGGCACATCCAGGGAGCGCCCACGCCCATGTCCGCGTCCGCCAGGGGGCGGCGGCGGATTAGGGCCGTAACATGCGGAGAAGCTGGTGACGGTCGCGATCAGCAAGAATGCCTGCAGGGGTCGTTTCATGGCGTGGTTGTTGGAAAAAAGAAGGGATCAGGCATTTACGCGCATGGGCATCAGCACATACAGGAAGTTCGTGCCGCTGCGCAGCACCCCGGGGCTGATTTCATCAATGAGATGCAGGTGCACCTCGTCGGCGCTCAGATTGCGCAGCGGAGCCATGGCGAATTCTGGATTGAACGCGATGGTGATGGACGCGCCCTTGTAATTGATGGCCACCGTTTCACGCGCTTCGCCGACGTCCGGAGAAGTGGCGACGATTTCCACACTGCCTGGCGTGAAGATGAATTTGATCGAGTTCGATTTTTCCGTGACCAGCAGGGAGACACGTGAGATGGCGCGGAGAAAGGCCTCCCGCTCCAGCGGAATGCGTTCCTTGGACTCACCCGGAATGACCTGCCGGTAGTTCGGGTAGTTGCCGTCGATGAGCTTGCTGACCAGCAGGCTCTCGCCCAGATCAAAGCCGACCTGTGAACCGGTGACGCGGATGGCCACTTCGCCGGAATCTCCCAGCAGGCGGGAAAGCTCGTTCACCGCCTTGGTCGGCACAATGATGTCGATCTCCTGGCTTTGCGGGAACTCCAGTTCCTGCTCGACCATGGCCAGACGGCGGCCATCGGTGGCCACCATGGTCAGGGCGTTGTCTTTGAAGGAGAACAGGATGCCGTTGAGCACGTAGCGCGTTTCGTCCGTGGAAATGGCGTAGCTGGTTTTGCGCAGGCAGTCGCGCAGCATCTGCTGCTCGATGCGGAACTCACGCGCATCATCGAAACGAGGCAGCGCCGGGAATTCCTCGCTGGTAAGGCCCAGCACTTTGAAATAGCTGGGACCGCTGCGGATGGAGGCGACGTTCTTCTCATCAACCTTGACTTGAATTTCCTCGGCCGGCAGTTCGCGAACGATGGTGGCAAGACGGCGTGCCGGGAGAGTGGTGGCGCCCGGTTCTTCCACTTCCGCAGGAACCGAACACGTCACACCGACATCCAAGTCGGTGGTGGTGAGCTCGAGCATTCCATCCTTCGCCTTGAGCAGCACATTGGAGAGAATGGCGAGTGTGGTGCGCGAACTGACCACATGCTGGACCTGGTTGATAGCGTCCAGGAAGGATTCTTTGCTGATGGTGAACTTCATATAAAATGCCTGCGGGTCGATTTGTTAACAAACCCCGATGAAACGGCAAGGATATTGAGCGGAAAAATCCGGGTGTCTAACTGCAATCTGAGTTCCTTCACTTTACTGGCACTGAGTTCCTTCACTTTACTGGCACGGCCGTTTTTCTGGGTACAGGGTCAAATTGAACTGGTTTTTGCGGCTCACAAGCCTGCTAAAACGAAGTTTGTCGGACACCGGCGGACCTCAATTTCCAGGAGTCGCCTGAACAGCCACGGCCTCAGCGTAAAAGAACTGCACGGGGTTTGGTGGAGCATAGCGGGTTCGAACCGCTGACCTCCTGCATGCCATGCAGGCGCTCTACCAACTGAGCTAATGCCCCGGAAAAAAACCGGCTCCCCTGTTTTTGGGGAGCCGGAGACTAGCAAAGGGGTCTGTTTTGACAAGTGCTATTTCTTCTTCTTCGTGTCACCACCTTTAGTTGTGGTGGCCTCCTGCACTGGCGCAGCACCGGCGGCTGCGGCTGCGGCCTGAGGTTTTGGCAGTTTTTCGAAGATCTTCTTCGCTTCGGCAATTTCTTCAGGCTTCATCTTACCTTCGAGCTGCTGCATGACCTTGGCGGTAACGTCCATGTCGGCCTTGTTGCCGCTCTTCAGGGCGAGTTCATCAGCCTGCTTGGCATAGGCCCAGGCGCGGGGAAGCTCTGGAGTGCCGGGAACCACACCCACAGCATAGAGATTGGCAAGACGAAGCATGGCTAGGGCCACGCCCTGCTGGGCAGCATCAGAATAGAGGCCAGCGGCCACTGTGCGGCTCTGGCGCACGCCCGCACCCTGCTCATAGAGAATGCCAAGTGCGATCTGCGCCGGTGCAAAACCCATGTCTGCGGCACGCTGGTACCAGCCTGCTGCTGCCACGACGTCCTGCGTGACTCCGGTGCCATTGGCATAGAGTCCGGCCAGGCGGTTCATGGCCTGAACAATGCCAGCGGTGGAGGCTTTCATCAGGAAGGTGAATGCCTTGGCGGGATCTTTGTCCACCACGGTGCCGGTTTCGTAATACACGCCGACGTTGTAGAAGGCCTCGGCAAGATTGTTCTGGGCGGCCAGACGGTAGAGGTCTAGCGCGCTTTTCGGATTTGGTTGGATCAGGATGTTTTCCTTGTCGTCACGCTTGCCTTTGGGGTCTTTGATGATGCCCGTTTCAAATGCATTGCCCAAGCGGAAAAGCGCCTGCGGGTCATTGCCATTGGCGGCCTTGGTGTAGTACTCAAACGCCTTGGTCACGTCCTGCTTCACATCAGCGCCATCAGCGCCGACACCGTTTTCATAGATCTGTCCGAGGATGCGGTTTGCAGCAGCAAGGCCTTTATCCGCAGCTTCATTGAACATCTTCAAAGCGGCATCCACGTCCTTCTTCACCAGATTCGGGCTTTCCTTGCTCTCAGGATCGCCATTCAACAGACGGGCACCATAGGTGCTGAGGGCAACAGCGCTGCCCTGCTTGCCAGCTTCAACAAGGAATTCGAGCGCCTTTTTCGGGTCTGCAGGCACGCCTTCCACTCCGGCGGAGTAAAGCTGCGCTAGGCCGAGCGTGGCTTCGCCGTCCCCTGCCTTTTCGCCTTTTTCCAGCAGTTCCTTGGCTTTCGCGGGGCTCTTCTCGACCACCACAATGCCTTTGTCACTTTCACTGACACCCTGCAGGTGGAGCTGGGCCAGCATGCGGCGCGCGACTTTGTTGTCAGCGGCTTCGGCTTCTTGGATCAGCTTGATAGCTTCCTTCACAGCTTCCGGGTTTTGCGCACCGGCCTGCATCAGCACCTGGGCGAGTTCGGATTTGGCGAGGATCTGGCCCTTGTCGGCGGCCTTGCGGAACAAAGCGGCGACTTCATTGATGTTCGCACCACTGAGCACTCCCCAATGAGCAAGAGCGTAAATGGCGTCTTTGTCATCCTTCTGCGCCAGTTCGCGAACCTTCGCGACAGCATCATTGAAGGACTTGTTGACATCGGTATTCGAGGTTCCTGGATTTTGCTGAACCTTGTCCTGATCAGCCTTGAGGGCTGTGAGAATTTCGGTGAACTCTTTGGAGGCTCCAGGCATTTCAGCAGTATCGATGCCAGCGACCGCGACGAGAGCCGCGAGTTTGAGTTTGAGGGCTGTAAGTAACATATTGGTTGTTATTGAGAGGGGCTTTTGACCCGACCGTTCGGGTAGTGGGCATTTTTCAGCAGGAACCCCATACACATCAAGTTTTTGATGAAAGTATATTATTAGGCATCACACATTCTCACACACAAACTTCTGAGAGGGTGCCGTTAACGCGATTTTTCCAAAACATCCCAAACCACCCCAAAAGACGCAGAATCCGACCACATCATGATTGAGCACGTCATTGACGCAAATCCGCAGCCCTCCATCCTGAACGTCCTCCATGGCCGAAAATTCCACTCCCATCACGACAGCAGACACACCGCCAAACGGTGGCGCCGAGCCTGCAAAAAAGCGGGAGAGTTTTAAAAAGCGCAACGAAATCCCCACTGCGGAAGAGCTTCTTGCCTCTTTCAATCGCGCGCTTCCCTTCAGTGACGAGGCCGAAAAAGGCGTCCTTTCCTGCCTGCTGCAAGACCCGGTAGAACGTCTCAGCGAGTGCCGCGTCACACTGCCTGCCCTAGCCTTTTATCACGACGCGAATCGCACCATCTACGAAAAGCTGTTGGAGTTTTACGATAAAAATCTCCCCGTCGATCCCGTCACCCTCACCCACGCCCTGCGTGAGCAGAACCTGCTCGACAAGGTCGGCGGCGCCGCCGCCATTTCGGAACTTTTCGCGTTTGTTCCGATCCCCTCGCACTTCCCGTATTATAAGAAGATCGTCCTGGATAAGCACATCCTGCGCGAGCTCATCCACGCCAGCTCGCTGAACATCCATCACGCCTACGAGCATGGCAAAGAGCAGATGGATGAGAATATCGACACGCTCATCGACCACGCGGAGCAACGCGTGCTCGCCGTGCGTGAATCCACCGGCTCCAAGGAGGGCATCAAGACCCTCTCCACCCACGTCATGGATGCCATCGACAGCATCCAGTACATGCTGGAGCACCCCGGTCAGTTGCGCGGCCTCTCCACCGGCTACACCAAGCTCGATGAGATGAGCTCCGGCCTGCAAGGCGGTGAAATGTTCGTCATCGCCGCCCGTCCTTCCATGGGCAAAACCTCGCTCGCCATGAACATCGTCGAGCACATCGCCGTGGACTGCAACACCCCCTGTGCCGTGTTCAGTTTGGAAATGAGCGCCACCATGCTCGTTCGACGTCTCCTCGTCTCCCGCGCCCGCCTCAGCATGCAGGACCTCTCACGCGGTCTCCTCTCACGCGCTCAGCAGGACGCCCTCGCCAAGGCCACGCGCGATCTGCAGAAGGCCCAGATCTTCATCGATGAAACACCCGGCCTCGACATCATGGAGATGCGAGCCAAATCACGCCGCCTCAAAAAGCAGCACGGCATCCAGATGATCATGATCGATTATCTTCAGCTCGTCACCTCCCAGAGCCGCCGCGCCAAGGACAACCGCCAGATCGAAATCGCCGAAATCTCCGCCGGCATCAAAGGCCTCGCCAAAGAGCTCAACGTCCCCATCATCGTCTTAGCCCAGCTCAACCGCGCCGTCGAATCCCGCAAAGGCCAGCGCCCCGTGCTCTCCGACCTTCGCGAATCCGGTTCCATCGAGCAGGACGCCGACATGGTCGGTCTCCTCACCCGCTCCGACTATGCCGGAGCCAAGATGGAAGTCGAAGACGAGGAGGCCGAAGAAAAGAAAAAAGGCGAGGCCATGCTCATCCTCGCCAAAAACCGCAACGGCCCCACCGACGACGTCCTCCTCCGCTTCATCGACCACGCCATGCGTTTCGTCGAGCGCAGCGAAGAAGCCGAGTCTCCTTAGCAGCCTGTTCCCATTTCCTGGCAGCTAGCCTGTGCAGTCCTCACGGCCATCTATGCCAGGTCACGACGCACGCACTTTGGACACCGTTGTTTCGCCGGTGCCGACGCTGTAGGATGCGCTGGAAGGGATCATGGAGACAGCGGCGGTGCCTTAAAATAGCCTGTCGATAGCTCGAACGGCCGAGCGTATTTGCTCAGGCGAGTGGGCACCGAAACCAAGCTGAAGGCCACTGCTGAGTGGATGGCCGATACTTTGTCGGGCTTCCATGGCGAAAACGGAAAGTGGCACCATTTCATAGCCCTTGGTTTTAGCCAGACTTTCGAGCTTCTTAGCGCTGCGCCCTCCGCCTAACCAGCCAATGGTTTGCAGGCCTGTGTCCGTGGGAGTGACGACCAAGCGCTCTCCCCAGATGCGCCGAGACTCGGTGATCATGACCTCATGCCGCTCCATGTATTTGATCCGCATCCTGCGCAGATGCCGCTCAAAGTGGCCCTCCGTGATAAAATCTGCCAGCACGGCCTGCTCCACGCCTGCGGGGTAGCGATCCACCAGTGAACGCATCCGGCGAAAGGGCTCCACCAACGATTCTGGCAGCACGAGAAAGCCAAGACGAAGTCCTGGGTAGAGCGTCTTGTTGAAACTGCCACAGAAAAGCACGCGGTCGCCTCCTGGCATGCCCTGCAAGGCCATCAATGGACCTCCGGCGAAGCGGAACTCGCTGTCGTAATCATCCTCAAAGATCCATGCCTCCTGACGCTGAGCCCAGTCGAGAAGCGCGGCCCGCCTTGGCAAAGAGAATGTCACACCGAGTGGGAACTGATGTGCGGCGGAGATGATCGCCAGCCGTGCATCCTTGGCTTTTCGCAGGCCTTCATCCACTCGCATGCCCTGAGCATCCACAGGCAGCGGCACGAGTCGGGCTCCCATCGCTGCAAGCAGTTTGGCTGCCCCTGGATAACCAGGGTCTTCCACCCAGGCGGCATCTCCCACGTTTAACAAAAGGCGTGAGCATAGCGATAGTGCCATTTGCGTTCCAGAGATGATCATCACCTGCGCTCCGGTACAGTGCAGACCGCGGGTCTCACGTAGATGGGCCGCGATAGCCTCTCTGAGTGGCAGGTAGCCAAGCGGATCACTCTCTGAAAGGAGCATCGATGTCGCGCGATGAAGCTTGCGTGTGAACAACCGTGACCATGCCGTCAGAGGGAAGTCCACCACCGAGGGGACATTCGCCTGGAAGGCGCGTGGCTTCGCGTTTTCCATGGGGAAAGGTGTGTCCTGCCATGCTGCCGCCAGGTGCGACAGCCGAGCAGAAGTTTTTTGACGCACGCGGCGCGAAGCCGGCTCAGACCGTGGATCGACCGGCATCTGCCATGAGGACAAAACTCGCGTGCCATCCCCAACGACGGCGCCGACATAGCCCTCATCCGCCAACTGCTCATACACCGCAGTCACTGTGCCTCGTGAGATGCTGAGCTGCTCAGCCAGACATCGGCTCGAGGGCAGCCGCGCCTCTGGAAGAAGCCGTCTATCAAGGATTGCCGCTCGCAGTTCCCGATGCAGCCAAACTGACAAACCCGTGCCTTTGGGACATGCTGGCAACGGCAGGGCGGGCAGAGGTGGCGTCTTTGGCATGGAATAATTGGTCTAAAATAATTTTCAATAATGGCTCTACCGAATGGACCAATCCTTTCCAAAATAAAAAATGGTCAAGCATTCATTCTCAACACCAAATGTCACCGTATCAAAAGCCCATCATCTCCATCGTTTATCATTCAGGCAGCGGTCACACCGCCGAGATGGCCCATGCCGTCGCGAAGGGTGCCGCAGCGGCAGGTGATGTTACCGTCGTTGAGCATGAGATCGTTGAAGCTGACTTTAAGCAGGGCCGCTGGCTGAATGAGGGCACCCTTGCGGCACTGGATGAATCAGATGCGATCATCTTTGGTTCGCCAACCTACATGGGCGGCATTTCAGCCCAGTTAAAAACCTTCATGGATGCGACCAGTCCGCGTTATCTTCAGCGAAGGTGGATCGATAAAATCGGCGCAGCCTTCACGGTCTCAGGATTGGTCGCAGGAGACAAGTTAAACACGCTCATCGCTTGCGCCACCTTTGCCATGCAGCATGGCATGATCTGGACAGGCGTAGCCGAGTCCCCCGTAACTGGTGAGGGCTACAATCGCCTCGGATTCTTCTTCGGTGCTGCTGGCGTCGCACTCTTTGAGCCACCCTCAGAAATGCCCAACGCCGATGACCGCCAAACTGGCGAAATGCTAGGCCGACGCGTGGCCGCACTGGCGATGCGACTGGCATCGAGCCGGAAGCCAGAGTGAAGGAACGCTCAAGTTAATAGGCCACTGCACTTTCTGTAGAATGTCTGATTCTGATAGAAATTGATTTTGGGGAGGCCTTGTCGTATTGGACGTGGCGCGGAGACGAGGTGGGAGGGACGCTGGCATCCGTCCTCCCGTCTGGAATTAAACAGTCCGCACCATTCACAATACTTCGCCACGAGATTGACTCCGTGCCCAGCCTCGAGCAGATCGTGGGTGCCCATTATCAGGGGCTCTACAGATTCGCCCTGAGCATGTGCCGACGTGATGCCACGGCGCAGGACATGGAGCAGCAGACTTTTCTCCAGTGGGCAAAAATGGGCCATACGCTGTGCGATGCCTCGAAAGTGAAGACTTGGCTCTTCACCACGATCTACCGTGAATGGCTGGTCATCGCGCGGCGCGAGAAGAAGTTGGAGGAAGTGGAGTTCGAACCCGATCTCCACGGCACGTCCCAGAACCAGGATGACGGCAAAAGTCCCCGTGTGGACAGTGCAACCCTGCAGCAGGCGCTTGAGCAACTCGCCCCTAACTACCGGGCGATCCTGGTGCTTTTTTACCTCAAAGAACTGTCCTCCCGCGATATTGCTGAGACGTTGGGCATTCCCATCGGCACAGTGATGTCTCGCCTGTCTCGTGCCAAAGACCGCCTGCGCGCGATATTGCGCGGCATGGAAGAGACTGCCTCCTGCCACAGCATCCCATTCCCCGCCTCGTCAACCGCGAAGTAGCCAGACTCGAACTCGATGCCACGAGGCTCCGCCCACAGGGCACGCTGCCAGAGGCGCGCGGGATGATCGAGAGCGATGCCGAAATCGCTGCATGACAAGCGAAGCACACGGAGGTCGATGGATCAGTGGCCCAGGCTTTTGATGCCGCCATTCCCGCGAGTCTCCGAAAGAGCATTCTGCAAAACTCGAAATAGAGCCTGACCCTCTGGTGAGTTCGAGAAAGTCATCTCCCAGACTGGAAGGAAGGGGGCTGAGACCCTATTCGCATAGCCGGAAGGTATGCGCCCCTCCTCAAAG
>NCCR01000214.1 GCA_002279765.1 Verrucomicrobia bacterium 12-59-8
GCGCCTCACGGCTGAGGATGAATCCAAACTCGCGGCGCTGCGGGCAGATGTTCAGCACGCTGCTGATCAGCTCGACCGTGGTGAAGGCATCCGTGACTTCGATTGGGATGCTTTCCTTGCTGATCGCCATCGCGCCCATGCGGCTCGGAAATCAGTTTGATGCCTTCCATGCCGCAGATCGTTTACTCATCAGACTCACTCACCGACATCCGGGACATTTGGGACTACATCGCGGAAGACAGCGAACTGCAAGCCGACCGGCTCATTCAGCGGTTTCGGGAAAAACTCAAATACCTCGCCGAGTGGAACACACTGGGCCGCCCGCGACCTGAATTGACCCTGCATTGCCGCAGCTATCCTTTCGACAAATACTGCTTCTACTACCGTCCCATCGACGATGGAATCGAACTGCTTAGGCTCCTGCATTCCGCCCGCGACCTCGATCAAATCCAGTTTCACCACTGACCACCGAGTCACACCACACGACAACGAATCCGTCAAGGACTTCGACCTTAGAGGGCTGCTGCGAAGCAGCTCTTTTGTTTGTCACAGCGGCATCAAGGACACGACGCAGAAACTACGGGCGACTGATGTTTCATCAAAGACACGACATGTCTGAAATCCAGATTTAAAGCCGTATTTTTTTGCCCTCGTCGTGAAAATAATAATGTGCGACGTGCCGCAGCCCCTCTCTTACCCCTATTTACATGGTATGTAGGGGCACGCGAAAAATCGCGGCGAGTGCTACCGCACCAGACGACGATTGCACGGCCTCACTGAGCGACGATTCGCCGCCAGGTCCTTGTCACGGGTGCCCCCACGTGTTCGGGCTCAACGCCCGACTTCACGCGTTTTCCTCCAGCGACAAGGACTTGATCGACTTACGGACAAAGGTCATGCCGGAACCCAAACGCGTGAAGTCGGCCGCTGCGGCCAGCCGGCGAAACGCCGGACTGCCCTCGCCCTCACACGTGGGGGCACACCTCGCGGGCTGCGCCCGTCACAAAACACGACGGGTGTTGAAAGTCACGACGAGGGCCTGGCGGCACGGACGACGGGGCGCGAAAAATCGCCCTGCTCGTGATCAAACACTATCCGGCATCACTCCTGGCGCTCAGCAGCTTCCAGCACCAGAGCGGCTTCCTCCCTCACGCGTTGCTTCAGCTCCTCCGGGCCGATCACCCGCGCCTGGCGACCATGACTCAGCACCCAGCGGGTGATCTCCTCCAGTCCCGCCAGTTCGGCGCGGAATTCAACTTCGCTGTCGTCCTCCTTCAGCGGTGTGATGACCTGACTCGGGTGCCACAACCGCTCAGCAACCACACGGGCCGCCCAGCCGGTGAAGCGGATGCGCACTTCGTACCGCCTGGTGTTTGCCACATAGCTCCACACACCGAAGCCACTGCTCAGATACTCCCGCATGTTAAAGCTGGGATCACGCTTGAAGCGCACCTTCAGCACCTCCAGCCCGCTCATGCGCTGGAGGGCAAACTTCCGCATCTCCTTCCGCGCCAGATCATGCGCGATCAAATACCACCCGTTCTGGAGCTGCCCCACATGATAGGGCTGCACGCGGCGCTCCTCGCTCCGCCCTTTGCCATCGAGCTTCTGGTAGGAAAACGTCACCTCGCGCTTGTTCATCACCGCATCCAGCAGCCGGGCAAAGAGGGACGCATCGGCGGCCAGCACGCCTGTCGCCTTCACTGAATAGGCCGCGTCCAGATCCTCCCAGTGCATCGTCACAGATTCCGGGCACGCAGCGGCGATCTTGTTCACGCTTTCCTTCACTACCTTTTGCAGCGGCGTTCCGCGCAGAGGTTCCAGCGCTTTTTGCGCCACAAACAGCGCCACCAGTTCACCTCGCGTGAGCTGGATAGGTGGCAGATCGCTCAAGGGGCCATTGAGGAAGTAGCCGTGCCGCACCGCATCATACTCGATGGGGGCGTTCCGCGTGGTTTGCAGGTGGGCGATGTCCCGCATGATGGTCTTCGCAGACACCCCTTCGATCTCATCCGCGATCTCCTGACAGCTCGGGCACTTCCCTGACGCGATGATGCTCAGCACCCGGCTCACTCGCCATTCCACGTTCCGCCGCACACCGGCACGCGCTCCTTGCTTCGGTTTGGTTTTCATGACCCGCCCATCATGCTTTGAAACTCTTAAACAACAAATCCGAAAAAAACAGGGGCCTGCCCCAGCATTTGTCCCACCCCATGCGGCAGGGTGCGCTGTTACGGTTGAGGCATTCGTCAATCACCCGCACTCGCAGATTCAGCTTTGGAAACCATGAACACCTCACCCCTCGCTGCCCTGCTCTCCTTGAGCCTGATCGTCGCTTTCGGAGCCCTCTTGGCAGGGCTCTTCATTCTAGCAGCACTGCTCGGGTGCGCCTGTGGCGGCATCTGCTGGCGGCTTCGCCAACCACGGACCACTGGCTCACAGCCCAGCATCACCTACCTATCAGCACCGCGAGCAGACAAGCCGCTCATCCGGTTGAAGCGCGGTCAATCCGCCACCGTCCCCTGGCCGCATCAGCTTCAGATCCTTCTGGCAGAAGGATCTCGCCTGCAAATCCTCGAAGCCACCCCGGAGCGTGTTCGCGTCATGGCCGTGTGACCTTATTCTCAAACACTCACCACATTCTGATTGTATTAAAAAGCCAACTCGCCCAGCTTGGGAAAATCCGGCAGCCCGCTAGTCAAACACACCATGCCCACCACCGAATACAGCACGTTTTTTTCCGCCGCATGCGGCTCAAATCGGCAACCCTATGCCTATCAGCAGCGTCTCGCTGATGAAGAATGCATCAGCTGCCGGACCAGCGTTTCCACCGACCTTGGCAAGAATCATAACCCGTTCAAATCATGAAGGCCGAATTGGATTTCTTCATCGCCAGCTACAAGTCGCTGCGTTCTCCTCATTCTCCGATGCAGTGGATGAAGCGGATGTTCCTGCGCCTTATTGACGGAAACCCACCCTCTTTGGTCGATCTTCCAACAGGCGCTGGAAAAACCGACGTAATCGTCATCTGGCTCATCGCTTTGGCTTGGTATGCTCAACATCGTGATACTGCGAAGCCAGTGCCAAGACGGCTTGTGTGGGTGGTCAACCGCCGCGTCTTGGTTCAGCAGGTCCATACAATGGTCAAAGAACTGACCACGGCATTCGCAGCCCCATCAAGTCCAGCGGCACAGATCGTCGGACATCTCCGATCCCTCGGGCAGAAGGACTCAGCGACCGTTTTCAATGTCGTTCAATTGCGCGGCCAGCGGTTGGATGATCGCGAGTGGTCGCTCGATCCAGCCATGCCGCAGCTCATCATCGGCACTGTAGATCAAATCGGATCACGTTTGTTGTTTCAAGGTTACGGGCTGGGCAAGTGGTCGCGTCCGCTCCACGCCGCGCTTCTTGGCGTCGATGCCTGGGTCTGTGTGGACGAGGCGCATCTGGTGCCCGCCTTTGCTGTCACACTGCGACAGGTGCGTGAGATGGCGTGCCGACCAACCTCTGATTCAGTGCCGCAAGAAATCAGAAGCTTCTTCGATCAGTTGCCGTTTTGGATCACGGAACTCTCAGCCACACCAGGGCTACCTCGTCCTCGCTATGGTCAGCCCTTCCCCTTGGAGTCTGAGGATGACTCGGATGAGGTGATTGCAGTTCGCTTGCTCGCCAAACGTACGCGCCGCGTAATCTGGAAGGCACTAACGGATAAAAAACACCTCGCACGGGATTTGGCTACTGAGGCTTTGAGTTTCGCCAAGGCAAAGCCCGGCAGTTCCATCGCAGTCTTTTGTTCTTTGGTTACGACAGCAAATGCGGTGGCCCAAACAATCAAGGAACAACATCCAGGTCGAGTCCTGCTCGTCACGGGCCGACTTCGTGGCTATGAGCGTGACCGCCTTGATCAGCCAAAAAGCTTATTCAGACAGTTCCGACGAGATCATCCCGAGGGAGAACAACCCAAGGATTCCCTACCCACATTCTTGGTCGGCACGGCTGCCGCAGAGGTCGGGCTTGATGCAGACTCCAGCGCCATCGTCTGCGACTTTGCCAGCCTGCCCACTCTCGTTCAGCGCTTGGGACGCCTAGACCGTCGCGGCCAGTTGAGCAAAAGGGCAAAGGTTGGGAAAGCTGATCCGCCAACGATGACCATCATTGGCGGTAACAATGGAGAAGCCAGCGAAGCGCAACTCCGTAATCTCGCTCAGAGACTGGGCAGCCCTCCGATGGCAAACGGCGAATACCATGCCGAGTTCTTTGTGGGCGCGCCGTGGTCAGTTGTGGTCGGCAAAGAAAAGTCCGAAGCCTCCGATGACGAGGACGATGCTTCCGAAGAAGCTAGCAAGGAGGTGGGTGGTAAAAAATATGGTGTGCCAGATGCCGTCACCGCAGCAACGTGGCAGGTTTTGGCATTGACTGCTGCACGAGCAACCGAGCAAACCGTTAAAGAGGCTCCCGTGCAGGCTCAGGACGGAGTACAATCCGCCTCAAGTTCCCCCGAGACTGCCACGGAACCGAGTTCAATCGCCGCACCTGCATTGCATGAGACTCGCCCCTCCAGCGAATGGCTCACCGATCCACTCGCAGGCATCACCGCTGGCCCGGTAGTCGTCCCGCCTCTGACAGATGCCGTTTTGCAGCGCTGGGCTGCCACGACACCACGCTCACCCAAATTCCTTCCTGTGCATCCTTGGCTCTATGGCTTGCTCCCAGACGATGAAGGAACACCTCTGGTTGGCATCGCCTTCCGGTTGGAACTCGAAATCCTCCAGCACTTTAGTCCGGTTGAAGATGACGAGGAAGAATCAGCCCGCTTATGGGTAAAGATTCGCCAATGCCTCACCGAATTTCCGCCACTGCGCTCTGAGTTGCATTTCGTGCCATTGAACGCGGCCCGCGAGTGGCTGGCAGCACTTCCCTCTGATCAACGCGCCACGGTGGCTCACTTCGACGGTGATGAATGGACGGTTTCGACTCAGCCCAGCACGCTCGGCGCAGACTCAGTTCTGGTGCTACCCACCTCAACATTGCCAGACAGCATCGACGACATCATCCCGCAGGCTGGGGACGAAAATGCAACCCAACGCTGCTGGGATGTCTTTGAATCACTCGCGCAAGATGGAGCCAAGTATCGTCGCGAAGTTGTGATTACCTCGGGAGACATCAGCCCTGACGAGACCGGTGTTTATCGTATCCCAAACCACGATAACGTCGCCGATCTGGTTGAGAACGAAAAACCCGAAGACGAGGAGCCGAGCGATGACACCTCAGAAACCGATGATGCCGAACTATGGAAGCGTTCACGTCTGAAGCTGGATTTCTCGGCTCATGGCATTTGCTTCACCCTACGCTATTTCAACCGCCGCCGAAGCGACGGCAAAGTGATCGACCTTCTCCCGGACCACTTAAACAAAGCTGGCGAATATGGAAAGCACCTCGCGCAAGCACTCGCTCCGGGCAATGAACCGCTCGAAGCTCTGCTTTTCCGCGCGGCCAAAGATCACGACATTGGCAAAGATCACGACAAATGGCAGCAGGCCATGGGCAACACGCGCACTTGGCGGCAGGAGTATGGCCACGATGACTCCATCCGCATCGCCAAGCCTGTCATCGAAAATCCCAGCAAAGCAGGCGGCTACCGACACGAGTGGGGCACGCTCTGGCACATCCAGAAGAATGTGACCACGATCATTCCCGATCTCATTGCGACTACCCAGGAATTCCTGCGTGACTTGTATCTCCATAGCATCGCTGCTCATCACGGCTACTTCCGCCCATCCATGCCAGATCGCGGCTTCGACAGCCCGCCGACCGCTGCCCGGCAAAATCCCCTCCGTCTGGAAGCCATCGAGCGTTCCTCACGTCTCCAGAGCCAACTTGGCTATTGGCGTCTCGCCTACCTAGAATGCCTCATCAAAGTCGCCGACGTCGCCGCCACCCGCGACACTGAAACCCAAGAACTCACCGACGATGAATCCTGAGCCTGCAATGCAAAAGATCAGCCTGCCACTCGACGAGCGAAACCTCGCCCATGTGCTCACCGCGCTTGCACTGGCCGGTATCGCCGATGGGATGGAGGATGCCAACCCAGCCTCACGCTGCTGGTGGACGGAAGATGAGTTCAAGCTGCTCATTCCCGCCACCCAGTCTGCTTTGTTCAAAGCTGCCCACGACCTCGTTCAAGGCATCCGCTGGGTCGAGGGCATCGGCTGCAATGAGAAGCGAGAGATCAAAGCAGCGCCACATCATGGCCTGTTCACGACAGCCAGCGCACAACTCGGCAACCCTCTGATCAGCTTCTATGACCAAGGCATCACCAGTTCCATCTTCAAGACCTTCTCAGGGCAGTTGAACCCTGCAAAACTCCTGAGCAAACAGTTGGCGGCCTTGAAACCAGCAGACGGACATCCCGATTGGCTGTTCCAGTCTGGGCAGGGAGTCGCTGGTTGGAAGTTCGACTGCCGCGTCTCAGGCCATGCTTATGACCAGGGTTATAGCGCCAACGAGGAAGGCTCAGGCGACCTCACCCCCTTTTATCCAGCAATCGAACTGCTGAGCATCGCTGGCGCTGCCTTCTTTGCTGGCCCTCACGTCTGGCTGACCGATGAGGACACTCTGTCTTATTGTGTCTGGCAGCATCCCATCTTCCTGCCTCTCGCCCCACTCGCTGCCGCCGCCCTGCTTGATGGCATCGACGGTCGTCATTACAAGCTGGCAACCCGTGGTAATGCCTACGGCAAAGGCGCTGCCTACCGCCACTTCCCAGAAGCAAATCTCATCTCATAACTCAAGCCACCAAACATCATGGACACCCCCGAAGACCCAACAATGACACCTCAACTCAAGGCAGACATCACACTGCTCGACAACCTACTCGGCGTCGAAGCCCGAAAGCCAGGCAAAGCGGCATTGCTGCCTGCGGCTATTCGCATCGTCGAAACTCTGGAACCAGCTGGCGGCAAACAGGTGCCCGTCTTTCCTGCATCGTATGCAGGAGCGACCGATCAATCCCCGCCGGTCTATGACCTTGCAGGTGTAATCTATGGTGAAGTCGAAGAAACGATCCGTGTGAAGAAATCAACGGCCAAGGTTCGTCAGATCATCAAAGCTAAGCTCTGTGCCCTCGACTCTCCGCAATCGCAAGCGAATCGAATGGAGCCAGCATTCATTGAATGTGATGATCTCAAAGCGCTTGTTCCGCAGGCCACATCCACGATTCCACGCCGCCCGGAGAACGAAGGTTCAACATCCGTGCTTTTGCTTGCCCGTCGAGTCGCGGATTTTCGCATTCGGCTTTCGAACGGAGCGGACGATATACGAAAAGCCGTAACGGCCTTTGCCAAAGGCGACTTTTCCCACGAGCGTGCTGTTTGGTTTTTGGGATAGTCGCGATCAGGGAACCAAACATGCTCGCATTCTGCTCTCGCGGATTGATGCGACGAACGTGATTCCATGCCGCCGTCACGCTTTGTATTCAGGCCCCTATTCAGCGGATGAATTCGGCGAAGCCGTCTTGGGACGTGAAGCGGACAAAGACAAGCTCTCGGAACTCGGCTTCAGCGCGGCACCGAGTGAAGGTCTGGGTGGAGTCATCGTCGATAGCGATGGTGAGATCAGCAGGCTGTCGCTGCTCTCGCTGTCCGATTTGGCGAGGATCAATTGCGAGCTGCCGAAGGGCGAGGGTGAAGCAAAGACGGCTGAACCTGAGCCTACTGAGAAGTCGAGCGCCCTAGACCTAACAAATGCAGCAAGGCGCTATCTATTTGCACTGGCAGCTCTAGCGGAAGGTCACGAGCGATCCAAAGGAAGTCACCGCCTCCGCTCTGGTTGTGAATTAGTGCTCACTGCTGCTCCGAAGTTTGAGCTTTGTTGTTCTCCACAGTGGAAGCCAGCTCCTTCAAAAGAGGAGTCCAACTCTGGCGAACCGCTAACCGACAAAGCCGCAGTGGAAGCCCTCTATTTTAATCGTGAGCGATTGATTGCTGTGGCTGTGGCTGCGGCGAAGACCCTGAAAATAGACACGAAGAGCGTAAAAAGCTATGAGGTCTCCAAAGACAGCTTGTCTGCCAGCTTCGGAACTGCGCCAGCACCAGCGGCGAACAAAGCGGCCAAGAAGTCTGCATCTAAAAAAGCTGCTTCAACAACTGAGTCAACGAGCACACCCGAAGCCACTCCTGCGACATGAGGTACTTCTCCATCCACGTCAGCTTCGTAGCTCACAGCTACAGCGGCATCAGATTCCGGCAGGATCGGCAGGAGGAGCTTGATTGGCCGCCTTCACCGGGGCGGCTGCATGAGGCACTTCTGTCTGCTGCATTGCTCGGTGTTCATTGCACACCCCAAGAGAGAGACGGTGTTTTTGCGGCTTTTCGTTGGCTCGAAAAACTCTCTGCACCTGAGATTTGGGCTTCTGCTCAGGACGAGAGCCTGCGCACCTCCCCTCGCTTAGCCATTCCTCAAAACAATCCGAAGAACGGCCATCTGCACATCAAACCTAGCCTCTTGGCCCCGACCAAGAAGGCTGTCTCGGTATCTGGCGAGGCGTTGGAAGTCTGCTATCACTGGCAAACCGGCGACGAAGCTCCAGCAAGCTCTCACCTTGAAGTGCTCAGTGATGCAGCCGCTCGAATCTCTTACCTTGGCCGTGCCGAAGATCGTGTGGAGGTCAGCTTCTCCGTTGTAGCAGAGCCAATGCCTCTGCCCCTCGTGCGGTGGCAACCCAATCCAGACGGTGAAGCCCAGCTTTGGGTGCCCAAAGCAGGCACCACCGACGGACTCGAAGCGCGACACAAAGCCATCGTGCCGCCTCGTGAAAGCAAGAAGCCAGCACAACGCTGGATGCGCTCCGTTTGCTACTCCGATGGCGGTCCACATGCCATGCGACCCGTCGCCACGGCCATCTTCCAGCTTTTCCCCGACAACGATGACCCAGATGCCACAGCTTTTTCCTGTGACCCCGAGTTCGCAGGACGCTGGCGCGAGTTCCTTCGCCATCTTATCGTCCAGCTCGCGAGTGAGGAGGATAACTGGGACGATCCAGCTCTCGCTGCCGAGTTGCTCACTGGTCACTCAGCACCCGACAAGCCCGCTTCACGCCCACACCTCGCCATAGTTCCCCTTCCCAGCATCAATGCAGCAAAAACGGCGGATGGCCGCGTGCGCCGCATCGCTCTCATGGGCTATGCCTCTCCCGATGTAGCGTCTCAAGCCCAGACCATCTACGAAACGCTTTTCAAAGCGCTCGACAACTTGATTGCAACCGATGACACTCCCTTCCGTCGCCAAGGCAAAGACCTGTCCGTTCGGCTCGTGCATCGCAAGCCTGCCACCGATGCCATTTGGCATCAACTCACGGTCAAAAGCCGTATCTGGTGCTCCATCATCCCCGTGGCGATCAGTCGTGGCTTCAAGGTGCCCAAGTTTCACCCTGACGGACGATCACTTAGCGAAAACGAGCGCCACCAGCGCAAGCTCAGCGAATGGGCAGCCCTCTTGCGCGATAGCCTTAAGCACATCGGACTGCCGCCTGAAATCGTGGCTGCATGCTCCATTGAAACCACTTCCACCCCGCTCATCTCAAAATCTCAACGAGCCGAAAAGTATCGCGCTCCAGGAGAGAAAGCCGTCCTCACCCATGCGCGACTTGAGTTTCCCTGCCAAGTCAAAGGTCCGCTCATCCTCGGTGACCGACGTTACATGGGCCTCGGCCTCTTTGTCCCCGCTGACCACCCGTCTTGAATCGACATCTCGTGCAGATCGTTAGTGAATCGGGCTGCCGCTCCATGTGGCAGTGCTGGAGTCAGACAAAACTTTTCTTTACGAATCGCACCAATGCCGGTAGCTTTGGCTGCTCGATTCACTTTCACTAAGCCGCACAACGGACTGCTGCGGGCCACTTATCATGAATCTGCCCGCCTATCGCACTGCACGTGCTCCTTACCCACGCCGCCCTGAGCAGTGGGAGCCGGAGTATCTCTATGAGCCGCTGCCGGAGCCGGTGGATCACCCGGAGTTCGATCTGTTTGGGGTGCGGCGCATGGTGGAGGTGACGGAGGCGCTGACCGATCCTGCGACGAGGAAACCTGCGGAAAAGAACCAGGAGCCGATGCGGGCGCGGATGCTGAATGAATTCGTGTACTGCCCGCGCCTGTTTTATTACGAGCAGGTGGAAGGAGTGTTTGTGGAGAATGCGGACACAGCGCGGGGTTCGGCGATCCATGAGAAGGTGGACCGGGGCAAGGGTGCACTGCTGCGGGCGAAGAAGAAGGCGGGCGCTGAAGGTGAAGATCCTAGTTCGGAGAGTACGGCCACGCCTGCGCCAAGCGCTGGCGAACCGGGTGGCGATGCCGCAGCGGCAGAACCTAGCGCTGCGGCTGATGATGCTGAGCCGCCGATGGAAACGATTCATTCACGCTCAGCCATGCTGAGCTCGCCACGGCTGGATGTGGTGGCGAAGATGGACCTGATCGAGGTGAAGGTGAAGGCTCGCAGCGCGGATGATTTTTTCGCCGTTCGGGAGGCGCAGTCGGTGACTCCGGTGGATTACAAGGCGGGTGCGCCGAGACAGGGCGTGGATCAAAATGAGCTGTGGGATGCGGACAAGATGCAGCTGGGCTTGCAGATTCTGATCCTGCGCGACAACGGCTACCCCTGTGATGAGGGCGTGATTTATTACCGGGCGACGAAGCAGCGGGTGCGGCTGGTGATGACGGCGGAGATCGAGGCATGGATTATCGACCGCATCGCTGCGGCACGTGTGGTGGCGGCCTCTCCCACGATACCGCCGCCGCTGGTGAACAGCCCCAAATGCGTGCGCTGCTCTCTGGCCCCGGTTTGCCTTCCAGATGAGACGCGGCTGCTGGTAGGTTCGCGTCCCCTTCCCTCTGAGGTGTCGCGCTTTCCCGCGAATGCAGCGGCAACGTCGCCCCGACGATTGATTGCCGCACGCGATGACGAGCGTGCATTGTACCTGAACACCCAGGGGTATCGCGTGGGCATCAAATCGGAACGGCTGGTGATCAAGGATGGCGACGATGTGATCGACGAGGTGCGGATGAATGATGTGACGCATGTGGCACTGTTTGGGAACATTCAGCTCAGCACGCAGGCAGTGCAGGAGCTGTGCGAGCAGGAAATCCCGGTGGCGTATTTCAGCATGGGCGGCTGGTTTTACGGACTGACTCGCGGGCATGGTCTGAAGAATGTGCATACGCGCATCCGGCAGTTCGCCGCAGCCTCCAATCCGTTGCAATGTCTTGCGCTGGCCCAGAAAATCGTGCAGGCCAAAATCAGGAACCACCGCACCATGCTCATGCGTCTGCATGTGCAGCCGCCTGCCGCCGCCGTGCAGGGCATGAAGGAGATCGCCGGGCGTGTGCCATCGGCCCGCGGACTGGATGAATTGCTGGGCATGGAGGGCGCGGCAGCCGCGCTTTATTTTCAAAACTTCGCCGGCATGATCAAGGTGGGAGAAGATGATCTTGATGATGAAATCCCCGGATTGGAAGTGTCTCAGTCTGCTGAGAAGCGGCTCAAGGCCGAAACGGAGGCCTTCACTTTTGACTTCACCCAGCGCCGCCGCCGACCGCCAACTGACCCGGTGAATGCGCTGCTCTCGCTCGCCTACAGCCTGCTGGCGAAGGATTGCACCATCGCCTCCTTGGCAGTGGGCTTTGATCCTTATGTCGGCTTTTATCATCAACCACGCCACGGCAGGCCCGCGCTGGCCCTGGATTTGATGGAGGAATTTCGCCCGCTCATTGCGGAGAGCACCGTGCTGACGGCGATCAACAACCGCATGATCAATAGCAGCCATTTTGTGCGTGCCGGTGATGCGGTGAACCTGAGCCCGCAGGGGCGGAAGGCTTTTTTCCAGGCCTACGAGCAGCGCATGAACGCGCTGATCACACACCCGGTGTTTGATTACAAGGTGAGCTACCGTCGAGTGCTGGAACTGCAGGCGCGCCTGCTCGCCCGCCACCTGACTGGAGAGATCCCGGAGTATGTGCCGATGGTCACCCGATGATGATTTGAAATCCATTTCCCATGTCCGACCGCAATGTCATCGTCAGCTCACGCCACACCTATCTGGTGTGCTATGACATCGCCAATGACCGGCGGCTGAAGAAGGTCTTCAAAGTGTGCAAGAACCATGGCACCCACCTTCAATTCTCCGTTTTCGAGTGCGATCTGAATCCACGCGAACTCGTCCAGTTTCAGCGTGAACTGAAAACGCTGATCAAGCAGGACGAAGACCAGGTGCTGTTTGTCTCGCTCGGGCCTGCTGAGGGACGCGGCGACCGGGTGATTTCATCCTTGGGATTGCCGTATTCCAAGTTTGATGCGCCGTGCTACGTGGTGTAGAACACGTCACGTCTGTTTTTGATCTTTTACATATCCCAAGTTTAGACCGCGAGCGGTTCGGTGGCGTGCCCGGGTGCCGCAAGCGCTCGCACGTTGAAAACCAACGCTTTCGCCCATTTTATTTCATGTCGCTTCCGTCGCCAGCATCATTATTGACCAACCGCTCGCCAAGTGCGGCTGGAAAGCTTGAATCTGCGAGCACTGGGAGGCGGCTCCTTCCGCACTCTCACGAGTGCGGCCCCGTTGAAGCTCGCGGAGGCGGGTGATTGCGGCGGCGTTGTTGATGCCTTCCGCACTCTCACGAGTGCGGCCCCGTTGAAGCAGACCAAAGCGGCGGTCTGCCACGCGCAAAGCGTTGTCCTTCCGCACTCTCACGAGTGCGGCCCCGTTGAAGCGATTCGAATGCCGGCAGTGTAGAGTTTGCTCAGCGCCCCTTCCGCACTCTCACGAGTGCGGCCCCGTTGAAGCGCGGGTGCGCGCCACACGGTTCCCATCGTCTTCTCTTCCTTCCGCACTCTCACGAGTGCGGCCCCGTTGAAGCACCGCGCCGGCGCTCTCGCCAAACTTCTTGGTCCCCGCCTTCCGCACTCTCACGAGTGCGGCCCCGTTGAAGCCGTGCGCGTCCGCCGCCGCTGTGTTGGCTTGCACAACCTTCCGCACTCTCACGAGTGCGGCCCCGTTGAAGCTAGGTGCCGCACAGCCACTTCTCCAGATCAATAGCCGTCCTTCCGCACTCTCACGAGTGCGGCCCCGTTGAAGCCGAGCGAACGAAGCGCAGGCTGGAGAGGTAGAGCCCACCTTCCGCACTCTCACGAGTGCGGCCCCGTTGAAGCTGGCCCGCCGGGCATCCGCTGCACCATGAATGGCGCACCTTCCGCACTCTCACGAGTGCGGCCCCGTTGAAGCGAGGGTCGTGGTGAGTTCGGCGCGGTATTCTTCGGTGGTCCCTTCCGCACTCTCACGAGTGCGGCCCCGTTGAAGCGATATCCGCGAAGATCACACCTTCTACGGCATGCAGCCCCCTTCCGCACTCTCACGAGTGCGGCCCCGTTGAAGCTTCGCACACAGTGAAGAACACAGGGCCATCCGTTCCCACCTTCCGCACTCTCACGAGTGCGGCCCCGTTGAAGCGGCGATGTCAGCGGCGCGAATTTGACGACGCTCAACGCCTTCCGCACTCTCACGAGTGCGGCCCCGTTGAAGCCCGGTGCTGGAGGACCAGCTCACGGGGAATGCCAATGCACCTTCCGCACTCTCACGAGTGCGGCCCCGTTGAAGCATGGCAGGATGTGTGAGGTTCAGTCGGCGGCGGCGGCCCCTTCCGCACTCTCACGAGTGCGGCCCCGTTGAAGCGCGGTCCTGTGTTTGTGGGCGGCGTTAGAGATGCGGGACCTTCCGCACTCTCACGAGTGCGGCCCCGTTGAAGCACGATCTGCGGTGACGTGCCCACGATGAAAGACCCACCCTTCCGCACTCTCACGAGTGCGGCCCCGTTGAAGCCTCACCGGCGAGGACGGATTCAACTCGGACATGATCGCCTTCCGCACTCTCACGAGTGCGGCCCCGTTGAAGCGTGTTTTGTAGTCCCGGCTTTAGCCGGTCCCGTGATTGCCTTCCGCACTCTCACGAGTGCGGCCCCGTTGAAGCCAGTGTAGCGAGTGCGCGGAGCATCGCATCTTTGGCGCCTTCCGCACTCTCACGAGTGCGGCCCCGTTGAAGCGGCATCTTTGCGGTCAAACTGCGCCTTGCGTAGATCCTTCCGCACTCTCACGAGTGCGGCCCCGTTGAAGCAACACGGCGGTGCTCGGGCGTGTCGCCCCAGTCGAGGACTCCTTCCGCACTCTCACGAGTGCGGCCCCGTTGAAGCTCGATCCCCGCGCACGGGCACTCCCCTGCGTGCCTCTGCCTTCCGCACTCTCACGAGTGCGGCCCCGTTGAAGCGGTGTGGTGGTGCCGAGGTCAAGCTCGCGAAGGTAAGCCTTCCGCACTCTCACGAGTGCGGCCCCGTTGAAGCCGCCCGACGTACTGGCCAAGCTGCCGAAGCTCCGCTTCCCTTCCGCACTCTCACGAGTGCGGCCCCGTTGAAGCACTCTCCACTGCCCCACGAAGCCGCTGTCTCCCGCATCGCCTTCCGCACTCTCACGAGTGCGGCCCCGTTGAAGCATGTCC
>NCCR01000033.1 GCA_002279765.1 Verrucomicrobia bacterium 12-59-8
GAACATCTTCAACGACGCCACCGGCATCATCGGCCCCTGGGCCACCATTGGCAGCGGCACCACGGCCCGGTATGGCATGATCGACGGCAGCAGCAACATCGCCGCCTACACCAGCGGCACCGCAGCCGCCACGGCGGCAGGCATCACGGACACCACCGGACTGGTGAATTACGATGTCGCCGCCGTCGGCACCGTTGGGGTGGGAGCGTCCTTCAACACGCTGCGCTACACGGGTGCGGCGGGGACCATCGCCGGGAATTTCACAGCCAATGGCATCCTGACAGCGGGCACCGGGGCGCTCATCGTAAGCGGCAATGTCACCATCGGCGCGAGCCGTGAGCTGGTGTTCTTCAACGGGGACAGCAGTTCCCTCCGCAACATCACCGTGTCCGGCATCATCAGCGACGGAGTGACGGGCTCCACCGTGACGAAGGGCGGGCTTGGCCTGCTCACCCTGTCAGGCAGCAACACCTACACGGGTGTGACTTCCATCTCCCGGGGCAAGCTGTCCGTGGCGAACAACAACGCGCTGGGCTCCACTGCAGGCGGCACTCGTGTGGGCATCAGCGGCAGCTTGTCGCTGGCCGGCGGCATCACCACGGCGGAGTCGATCTGGCTGGATGACCTCACCAACGGCATTTCCGGCTACCTCATGATGGAAAACATCGGTACGAACACCCTTACGGGTGCCATTCGTCTGAGCAACAGTGTGCGCTGGCAAAGCAACGGCACACTGAATGTGACGGGCGGCATCTCCACCACTGCCGGGAACTCCGGCACCTCCTTCGTGGTTCAGGCGGCCACAACCATGAACATCACCGGCAAGCCGCTCGCACTGGGTGGC
Organism: Verrucomicrobia bacterium 12-59-8; assembly: GCA_002279765.1. Next base: position 845 of record NCCR01000033.1, read on the forward strand.
GGTGGCACCGTCTATATGGATAATCCCGGCAAAACCATCGTCCTCGGCGTGGTGGGCAGCACCTATGGAGCCAACAGCCTGTATGCCGGAACTGTGCAGACGAATGTGGCCAATGCCCTGTCCACCACGGCCACCATCAACTTCAGCGTGGCCTACAGCGCCAGCTCCGCCACGCTGGACCTGAATGGTTTTGACCAGAGTGCAGGCGCGATCAACACCAGCACCTACTCGGTGCGACCCGCCTATGACCGCGTCATCACCAGTGCCACGGCCGCAACGCTCACCACCGGGATCAACAATGCCAACACCACCTTTGACGGCAGATTTGCGGGAGCTGTTTCAATGACCAAAGTCGGCACCGGCACCTTCAACCTCAGCGGGCTGAGCACCACGACAGGAAACTTCACGGTCAACGGAGGCACGCTGAATGTGAACTATGGCCGTGCCTCCACCTCCCAGAGCGGGGCGGGAGCCGTGAGCAACTACCTTCCCAGTGCTGCTCCGCTGACGCTGGGAGGCGGCATTTTCCAGCTCACTGGCAGAAACAATGGCACCGCCACCTCACTCACGAGCGGCAGCTGGGCGGTCGGCCAGCCTGTTATCACCGTGGCCTCCACGACCGGACTGGCACCGGGGCAGCTTGTCTCCAATGCCAACCTGCCTGCGGGTGCCTATGTGGTCAGCATCCTGAGTTCCACCCAGTTTGTCATCAGCGCTGCGCCGACCGTGGCTGGCTCCGCCGCCACCATCACTGCCACGGCGAACAGCTTCACCACTTCCCAGACGTTCTCCGGTCTCACCCTCAATGCCGGAGCCTCGGGTGTGACTGTCACCCTTCCTGCCAGTGGCTCAGATGGCACGGTGCTCAATCTCGGGGGCATCACCCCCAATGCTGGAGCCACGGTGAACTTCACGCTGCCAACGGGCACCCAGAGCGCCACCAACGGCATCACGACGGACACGACCAACACCAACGGCATTCTGGGGAGCTGGGCCCGGGTGGGGAATCAATGGGCGTTCAACAGCACGAATGCGGCAGGTGGCAACATCGTGGCCCTCACCACCTACACGGACGCGTCCCGCCTCGGGGGGACGATTACCGCAAATGCCAGCGGCAATGTCCGCATCATCGACGGCGGCACCACTGGCAGCCTCAGCCCGGCTGCCGCCGGAACCACGGACATCAATACTCTGCTGCAAAGCGCCACCAGCGGCACGGCCACGTATGATCCGGGCACCACCGACATTTTGCGCCTCGGTGCGACGGGCGGCATCATGGTCGCAAGCAATGCAGGGGCACTGACCATCGGAGCCAGTGCCAATGACGGCGTTCTAACCGCCGGAGGTGCGGCTGCCACAGCGGGCACGCTTTACCTGACCAACAATCATGCCACCAACCTGCTGACCCTGAACTCCACGATCACTGACAATGGTGCTGGAGTTGTCGGTGTCACCACCTCGGGTGCAGGCATCATCGTCATGACAGGCACGAACACTTACACCGGACGTACTTTTGTGGGCGGCGGCACGCTGCGAATTTCGAACGAACAGGATCTCGGCGGCGGTCCTCTGAGCTTCGCCGCTGACCAGCTCACCCTTGCGGGTGGCACCCTGAACACCACAGCGGACTTCAGCATTGATGATTGGAACCGCGGCATCACACTCGCAGCGGCTGGCGGCACTATTTCGGTCAATGGCTCCACCACGCTGACCGTGGCCAATGTCATTGCGGGCACGGGAAGCCTGATCCAGTCCGGCGCAGGAACGCTGGCCCTCACCGCAGCGAACACGTACTCCGGCCCGACCCTGGCCAATGCTGGCACGCTGGCGCTAGGTCATGTCAATGCCTTGCAAAACAGCACGCTGACCACGGCCACCGCAGGCAATGTGACCTTCACCCTTTCCGGTGCGAACACCTACAATCTCGGCGGTCTCGCGGGCAATGACACGGTGGCCCTAGGTGCCAACACTTTGAGTGTCGGGGCCAATAACGAGACCACCGTGTTCACCGGCGTTCTGAACGGCACGGGCGGCCTGGTGAAAGTGGGCGCTGGCACGCTCAACCTCACTGCGGCGAGCACCTACTCCGGGGACACCCGCATCGAAGGCGGTATGATCGTGCTCGCCCATGCGAACGCGCTGCAAAACAGTACGCTGGACACCGGCAACGCCGGCACCCAGAGCGCCAACCTCACCCTGGGCGAAGGCACGACCTACAACATTGGCGGGCTCAAAGGCAGCGCGGATTTCGATCTCGCCGTCTCCAATCTCAGTGTTGGCTCCAACAACCAGAGCACCACCTTTAACGGCGTGCTGCAAGGTGCCTTCAATAACAACGTCACCAAAGTGGGCAGCGGCACCCTGAAACTGACGGGCAACAACACTTACATCGGCACCACCACGATCAGCGCCGGGCACCTCGACATCGGTGGCACCAATCTCTCCAGCATCACGGTGATGGCCGGGGCCGAACTCGGGGGGGAAGGCAGCACCCTTGGGAACCTTGTTTTCCTGGGCAAAACCCACACCCTCGACATCGACGCCGGTACTGCGGCAGCCCTGGGCTCGACTGTGGCGGGCAACCTGGACGTCAGCGCCCTTGATGTAGGCGGCTTCACCATCAACATCACCGGCATCGGCACCGGAGCCATCAAAGTGCTCACTTATGGCAGCGGCGGGTTTATTGGAAATGTGGATCGGTTTTCTTTGGGAACCAGCACCGTCAGCGCTCACGGAGTCGGGAGTTTTATCAACAATGGCATCGACGCGATCACCGTCGATCTGGGTTACCTCACCAACACCTGGGTCGGAGGGAATGGCACCCACCCGACCTACTGGGACATTGGCACCACGGCCAACTGGTCCAACTCCAAAGACACCGTCTTCCAAACCAGAGACGATGTGATCTTTGCCGATGGCGCCACAAGCCTCACGCCGACCCTGCAGTCCGACATCTCCGTGGGCGCAGTCACTTTCACCAACACCACCGGGACGGATTACACGGTGAGTTCAGCGGCCAGTCAGATCCTCACGACCGCGAATGGTATTGCGGTCAACGGCTCGGGCAACGTCACTATCAACAGTTCGATCGCGGGCAACGGAACCCTGACACTGGCGGGGACAGGAACAACGACCCTCACCGCTGCCAACACCTACACCGGCGCCACATTCATCACAGGAGGCACGCTCCGCATCAGCGACGAGACCAACCTTGGCTCCGCGCCTGGCGTCTTCAATGCCGGTCAGATCACCCTTGATGGAGCGGGGGCCACCCTCACGGCCGCCGCCAGCTTTAGCATCAACGACAGCAACCGTGGCATCATGCTGGGCAGCAACGGCGGCAGCCTCGGTGCGGACGCCACCATCACGCTCACCATAGCGAATGTCATCAGCGGGGCCGGTGGTTTGACCAAAAGCGGTGCTGGCACAGTGAGTCTTGCGGCGGTCAACACCTACACCGGCCTGACCACCGTCAGCACCGGCACCCTGGAACTGCACAATGTGACCGGAGGCAATGCCATCGCCGGGGACGGTGTGGCGGGGAGCAACGACATCCAGGTCAACACCGGTGGCACCTTGAAACTGGCCGGTGTAAATCAGATTGCCGATGGTGCGACAGTCCTGCTCAACGGCGGCATCTGGAACCTGGGCGGATTTAACGAGACGATCCGAAGTTTGACCGGGACTTTTGCCACCACGATTCCCACCCTGACACTAGGCGGGGGAACGCTCACTCTGAACCGGCTTGATTGGGACAATACGGGCACGGTCAGCAGCAAAGCGCTGGGTGATTCGGGCACGTTGCGATTCGTCGCAGACGGTGCCACGCAACCGGTGTTTGAGACGAATTTTCTGGGTACCCTTGGCGTGACCCCGGCGATACAGATTGACGCCCTCAGCCTGAGTTTCCGCGCCGGCACCTATGGCACCACGCTCAACGGCAAGGTGTCGGGCGCGGGCAAACTGATCTTCGATGGCACAGGTGGAGCGGGTGGTCTCACCCTTACCAATGGAGCCAACGACTACTCCGGCGGAACTCAGTGGACTGCGGATACTGGCACCAACGGTGCCTGGGATATTTTTACCGTCACTGCCAGTGGAGCGCTCAGCAGCGGCGATGTGACCCTCCAGGGCGGGAACCAGAACACCTGGGTGCCGGGATTCATCGGCACCCCGTCAGCCTTCACCTTCAGCAGCAACACCACCCAGGCCAACCATTTCATCCTGAGTGGTGATGCCACCATCTCGGTTGGCAGTCCAGCCAGCGCCTCCGCCTCAGGGGACCGAGTGACATTGTCAGGAGACTTCGATCTCGGCAGCCACACCCTTTACGTTCGCGGTCCCGGCACCGGCACCATCAGTGGGGTGATCTCGGGCACAGGCGGCGTCACGAAAATCGACACACCCGGCACGTGGGTCCTCACAGGTGACAACACCTACAGCGGCGCGACAACGGTGAGCGCCGGGCAGTTGCAGGTCGGGAGTGGTGGCGCAGGTCAGACCGGCACCGGAGACGTCACGGTCCAGAGTGGCGGGACACTCTTTGGTACGGGGCTGATTCAAGGACCGAACTTCACGGCTGATAGCGGTTCAACGGTGCATGCGGGTGACAGCACGGCTGCGAGCTCTTTTGGCACTCTCAATTTCACTCCTGTCACTGGTGGTGGCACAGAGAACCTGGCAGGTCAGGTCATCTTGGATATTGGCACGGCCAACAACGCCGGAAGTGTTGATCCGACCTTTGGTGGAAACGTGGTCGGCACGGCCGGCTACATCACGTACGTCAATAACATCAGCCACTCTCAGGGTCTGGGCAGCGGCAGCCACGATCTGCTTTCCTTCAACACTGCCGGAGATGCCTCGGGCTACAATCTGACCGTCACTGGAACCTTGGAGGTCCGTAGCAGTGGCTTCAGCGCCGAGTACGGCCAGATTTTCAATCTCCTCGACTGGACCAATCTGGTGATCACTGACTTCACCGGATTTGATGTCGGAGCCAACTATCGCGATGGTTCCACCGATGATGCCAGCCAGCTCAACCTGCCCACTCTGGGAGCGGGCCTTGTCTGGGACGTGAGCCAGTTCACCACCAGCGGCATTATTGTCGTCGTGCCCGAACCGGCGCGGGCGCTGCTGCTCCTGCTCGGATTCGCAGCGCTGGTCTCGCGACGTGGACGTGGTCGCGTTCAAATCCCGGTGTAGGAGTGAGCCAGGTCATCTGACAGACATTTGTGTGTGCGGGAACATCTGCATGCGGTGTTGGATCAAACCAGTGGACGCCACACAAGCCTTGGATGTTTTGAGTGCTTCCTTTGTTGATTTGGCGGCTACCCCCGCGAATCCTTGAATTGCATGCGACTTAGCCTGACTCTTACCGCCTTTCTTTTCTCCAGCCTGCCAACCATTCATGGCCAGGAAACTGCCCGATCCACTGCGCGTGAGGAGGTCGTGGTGGGCGGGCAGACCATCAAGCTGCCAGCACCTGTGGGTTATGAACGCATTGATGGATTGAACCCCGAGTCTGATCGCGTGGTGGAGGAGATGCTGCCCGCCACAAACCGCTATCTCGCGCGATTTGACCCGCCCAAGGGCAGCACGCCTGACTATGGCCGCAGTTTCAATGTGCAGGTGCTGCGGACCCTTGAGAACCGGGAGATTGGAGACCGTACTTTTGGAGAACTGAAGCAGCAGACGAAAGCGGAGATCGACAAGGCGCAGGAAACCATCCGGCTGGAGATCGCGAAAGTCAGCGGCAAGGCGGAAAAGGCTTTGCAGAATGCAACCGACGCGGACGCGGCACTCGGCCTGAGCGATGTCGCGGTACTGGGCTGCTTCGATGAATCCCCCAGCAGTCTCGGTTTCACGATGGCCCTGAAGGTTGATGCCAAAGCCGGCGACAAAACCACCAAGGCCAAGATAGTGGTGGCCGGCATGATCGTTCCCGTGAACGGACGCCTGATCTACCTCTATGCGAATACTGATTTCACTTCTGCTGCCGACCGCACGTGGGCAGAAGAGGCGGTGACTGCCTGGCGTGATGTTGTCGTCGCGGCCAATCCACGCGTGGAGGGGCCGACGGCTGGTGGGCTAAATTTTGAGGAAATCGGCCGTACAGGGTTGAGCGGTGCGGTCATCGGCGGCGTGGTGGCACTGGTGGCGATGCTGTTTAAAAAGAAGAAGCAGGCGTGATGCCGCTGGCAAGTTACTGCCTCTGCTCAAGAAGCCTTCAAATATGCGATCAAATCCGCCATCTGCTGTGGTGTGATGGCGGCTTCGAGGCCTTCGGGCATGAGGGAGATGCCGGGGCTGGTGAGGGACTTAATTTCGCTGCGCAGCACGGTGTCGGTGCCGCCATCGGCGCGCTTCAGCGTGAGGTTGCCGGCGGTCTCGCTGGTGATGAGGCCGGAGAGGGTGCGGCCGTCGTTGGTTTCGACGATGTAGAGGGCGAAGTTGGGCGAGACTTCGCGGTTGGGATCGAGCACGTTGGTGAGGATCTGCTCTGCCGTCCAAGATTTGATGGTGCCGAGATTGGGGCCGACGTCGTTGCCGCGATCGAGATGGCGGTGGCAGACCATGCAGAGGGTTTCGTAGATTTTGGCACCGCGTGTGGTGTCTCCGGTCATTGACAGCACGGGCTCGTACTTGGTGATGACTTCCTTGCGATTGGAAGACCCGCCATCGCCGATGAGTTTGGTGATGCGTTCGGCGAGGGCGGGAGCTTTTTGGCGACCAAGCGTGGCCTTTGTGGCGGCGCTGAGTTGGGAGGGAAGGATTTTCTTTGCTTCGATGGCATCGAGGAGTTTTGCGATGCGGTCGGTGCGTGAGAGCATGAGAGTGATGGCCTTCTCACTGAGTATGGGGGTGAGTTTGGGCCATGCTTCGATGAGGATCTCGGCAACAACAGGTGCAGGATAAGCGCCGAGGGCTTCGAGGGCCGCAAATTGGAGTTCGGCTGGTTGGTCTGGTTTCAACCATGAAGACGCGATGACTTGCAATACATCCAGCGAGGCGACTCCGGTCAACGCCTGCAACGATCGTGCTCGTACAGGAAGGGATCCATTTTTTTCTTCACAGGCAGTTTTAAATCTAGCGGCACATTGATCGAGGAAAGTGGTCTGCTTATCTTCGAGCTTTATGTCATGCCAGGACCAGCCTGCTTTGGACATGCGGGTGTTGAGTTGCGCAAAAATGCTGGTGATAAATTCCCAATCGGGTTGAGGACGAATCAGATTATTCAGAGCCAGTTTTAAAGCATGATTATCTTTTCTCCCAACCACCAACTGGCAAAGATCTGCCAGCAGTTCATCGCTGATCTGGCTAGTGTGGTCCAACCGGCGTCCAATCAGGTGCGACAACTCCACGTCTGCTATTTTGTGATTGTCCGTGGCAAGAATACGCGCCCGCGCCCATGAATTGCTACCGTCGGTGCGAAGCACCGTTCCCAACGTGTGCTGGAGCGCGTATCCACCCAACTGGAACTTGTAGTCGCCAGAAGCTTCTACAGCAGCAACGCGGACGCGGATCGCAGTATCTTTAATGCTCTCCAAAATCGCATACCAAGCCTCCAGCGAGGGATCGATTCCGACGCCGCTAGAGCCAGCCTTTTGTGCATTTCCGTTTCGTGACTGCCGGATAATTCCTTGGGCTATGACGAGCGCCATTTCTCGAACATGAAAATCTTTGTCCTCGCGAATGGCTACGATGAGCGGGGCGCCGTCTCCAGGGGCTTGATGTTGTGAAGTCGAAGGATTGTCGATGGAGCCACCCAACGTGCTGACGTGATCAAGCCCTAGAGCATCCCCCCCCTGCAAAGCCCACAGTGCTCCCATTCTGCCCTGCGCCGAATTCCCACTCTTTGCCATCGCCTGCAAAAGCTCTACTGCCGCTTTGTCCTGCCGCTCGAAGAGCAGGCGCTGTGCGGTTTCTCGGTGCCAGGCGTTGGGGTGATCGAGGAGGGTGACGAGGTCGGCGGTGGTGAAGGTGCTGAGCTTGGGGGTGGGGCGGGGTTTGAAGGGTGATTGCGGAGCGCTGCTCAGGGGACTGAGCGGACCACTTTGCTGCGCATCGCGGGGAGCGAGACGATAGATGCGGCCTTTGTCGCGGCCGCGGAGGAGATCGACGGCGGTGTGGATGTCGTCGGGGATGCTCCAGGGGTGTTCGATGACTTCGCGGTATATGTCGCAGACGTGGAGGCAGCCGTCGGGGGCGTTGACGAAGTTGACGGGGCGGGACCAGAGGTCGTCGCTGGTGCAGAAGTTTTTTGTTCCATCCACCTGCACGGCTTTGAAGGTGACGCCGTCGGGGACGAGCTTCATGCGGTAGAAGAGATTGCCAGCAACGTCGGCGACGAAGACGAAGTCGCGGTACTCGGGCGGGTAGGCATCGCCACGATAGACGGTGATGCCGGCGGAAGAGGTGACGACGCCGGCGCCAACGAGTTCGCTCTTGGGAAGGGTGCTGCCTTCCTGCACCCATCGTTTGGCGCGGAACTCACGCCAGGGTTCGGGCGGGCTGGTGCGATAGACGGGGAGCTGATCGCCGGCTTCGGCACAGTCGTTGAGGGCACTGGGGACGACGAGGTAAGGATTGCGTGCGAGGTAGCGGTAGGGCAGGACGACGTGCTGGCAGGGATTGCGGATGTTGCAGAGGAAGCGGTTGCCCCAGTCGTCGAAGGTATTGCCGAAGCGTGCGCCGCCGCTTTCGAGGCGGACGTCTCCGGTGCTGGGGTCGAAGCTGAAGTCGTTGCGCTTGATGGGCAGCGGTTTGAAGTCTGCGGGGAGCGCCATGACGGAGTCGCTGCCGGGGGCGCGCTGGATTTCGCCGCCGTTGCTACCGCCCGCGATGTAGATGCGGTGGTCGAGGCCCCAGATGGGGTTGTTCATCACGGCCTGGACGTTGAGCTTTTTGAAGCCGGTGAAGATTTTTTGCCGAATATCGGCCACGCCGTCGCCATTGGTGTCTTTGAGATACCAAACGTCGGGGGTGGCGGTGACAAAGATGCCGCCTTTCCAGCAGGCGGCGCCAGTGGGCCAGGAGAGGCCGTCGGCGAAGATGGTGGCTTTGTCGAAGTGGCCGTCGCCATCGGTGTCGGTGAGGAGGCGGACTTTGCCGATGGACTGATCGGTGGGGTTTTCCTGCGCGTGCTGGTGATGCTCCTTGTCCGTGTAGGGGTAGTCGTTCATCTCGCACACGTAGGCGCGGCCATCCTCATCGTAGGTGATGGCGACAGGATCGGTGACGAGCGGCTCGGCGGCGATGAGCTGCATCTCAAAGCCATCGAGGACGCGGAAGGTCTTCGCGGCGTTTTGCGGTTCGGTAGGCGGTGTGGTGGGAAACTTCAGGTCCTTAGCGGACCTGCCGGTGAGAGCTACGTACAGAGCCAGGAATGCGATCAACGGACGTTGCATACAGTGAGCACGGCACCAAAGGACCGATTCTTGCCTTGCACCCTGCTGCCCATGCAAAAGACGCGCTTATTCAGCAGCGCCTGAGCTGTCCATGACGCACTGCACCCAGGTGAACACGGGGGTCTTGGGGGCGTAGAGATGCTGAAGTTGGGCGAAGCTGGCTTTGCTCGGAAGGCTGTAAGGACCGGTCTCGCTCATGGTCTGATCTTCTTCAGGGCAGTGTTGGAGGCCCAGCACGTGACCGATCTCATGGGGGAGCCACTTGGTGATGGGATCGCCGATGAGGGCAACTGAGCCGGTGCTCCACCACTCGGAGGGGTCAAGGTAGATGTGGCCACGGTCACGGCTCCATGGAAAGGACGCATGGCCCATGCTGCCGAGCTGGCCGTCCCAGACTCTACCGGGAGGAGTGCCAAAACTGATCACGATGTCTGCAGTCTCCCCGACTGGGGCCTGGGCAAAGGTGAAGACACCGGCGGACTCCCAGCTCTTGAAGCTCACATCAATCTCGCGTTTGAGATCTTCCATGGACAGACGCTCCGGCAAGGGTGTGGTGGTATCGAGCTGCCAGGTGAGGTGGCGTTTGTTCCAGAGCTGGGGCTTGGTGTAGCTGACGGAATTGCCGGTGCCGAGGGGTTTGGCCTGGGTGCTGATCTCCTGCTTCTGCCATGCGACGTCGTGATAAGCACAGTTGCTGATCAAACAGGCAGACCATAAGCAAAGGCTTAGAGAGAATGCATTTTTCTTCATGGCAGGTTGGGATTCGACAATTTTGAATCTCAACCTTGATATGAATTCTCATATGTAAGAATTGTAAATGATTATTCAGGCCTTGGTCAGGGTTTCGACTTTCTTGCATCCCCGCCACGACTCGCCACACTGCCGCCCCTTTCCCCTGCCATGGCCTACATCAACGAAAACTACAGCAAGCTCAAAGCCGGTTACCTCTTCCCTGAAATCGCCCGTCGCGTGAAGGTTTTCACCGAGGCTAACACTGAGGCGGCCAAGCGCCTGATCCGGTGCGGCATTGGCGATGTGACCGAAGCGCTGCCAGAGGCAGTGCGCACGGCGATGCACAAGGCCGTGGATGAAATGGGTGACCGCTCCACCTTCCGTGGCTACGGTCCGGAGCAGGGCTACGACTTCCTGCGCAACGCCATCGCCGAAAATGATTTCAAGGCCCGTGGCATCCAGGTGGAAGCGGATGAGATTTTCATCTCCGACGGCAGCAAGTGCGACACCGGCAACATCCTGGACATCTTCGGGGCGGGGAACAAGATCGCCATCACCGACCCGGTGTACCCTGTGTACGTGGATACCAACGTCATGGCGGGCAACACGGGCGAAGCTGACGAGAGCGGTGCCTATGCGGGCCTGCACTACCTCAAATGTACACCGGCCAACGGCTTCGTGCCTGAGATCCCCAATGAGCCGGTGGATCTGGCCTATCTCTGCTACCCGAACAATCCGACAGGCGCTGTGGCCACACGTGCGCAGCTTGAAGCCTGGGTGAAATACGCCCTGGCCAACGGCACGACGATCCTCTACGACGCCGCTTACGAGGCCTTCATTCGTGATCCTGAGCTGCCGCGCTCGATCTATGAAATCGAAGGTGCGCGCGATTGCGCCATCGAATTCCGCAGCTTCTCCAAGAACGGCGGCTTTACCGGCGTGCGCTGTGGCATCGTCATCATTCCGAAGGGCCTCATGGGCAAAACCCAGGCCGGAGGCAAGCAGGCGATCCATGCGCTCTGGAGCCGCCGCCACAGCACGAAGTTCAACGGGGCCTGCTACATTGTCCAGCGCGGTGCGGAGGCGATCTATTCACCCGAAGGCAAGGCGCAGGTGAAAGCGCTCATCGAGCACTACATGGGCAATGCCACCCTACTGGTCGATGCCTGTAAAAAAGCGGGCATGCAGGTCTTCGGTGGCGTGAATGCGCCCTACGTCTGGGTCGGCTGCCCGAGCGGCGTGACGAGCTGGCAGATGTTCGACAAGATGCTTAACGAGGCGAATGTGGTCATCACCCCTGGCAGCGGCTTCGGCAGCGCTGGCGAAGGCTGCTTCCGCATCAGCGCGTTCAACAGCCGCACGAATGTGGAGGAAGTGTGCCGGCGGATTGCGAAGCTGTAGGACGAATCTCCTGATTCGTTTTTCCTCCCATTGCTCAATCGTGCGTAGAACGAACTTGGAAGTTCGTTTTGCGTTTACACAAAATCCGTGATCGAGCCGAAGTCGGCGTCGAACAAGCGGCGGTAGGTGCGGAAGGCGAAGTGGTCGGTCATGTTGGCGATCCAATCGCAGACGAGACGGGCGCGGGCGGGTGCATCGGGAGCGGACTGGATTTCCTTTTCGATTGCGGCCGGCATCAGGTGCAGGCCCTTGGGCTGTACGGAGTCGATGTAGCGCTCACGGAGCACGCCAAAGACGCGGGTGAGGATGAAGTCGGCCTTGTGGTCGAGCTGCTGGAGCTGCGGGCTGAGGAAGACGAGTTCGAGGGCGATCTTTTTGTGAAGATCCGCCCGGCGGCGCTGCACCGGATCGATTTCCAGAGCATACTGATGTCTGCGGGTGCTCTGGCTGAGGAAATTCGCAGCAGGCACCAGTTTCGTGGCGCGAATGCATTCACCGATCAGCCGGTTCAGGCGGCCTTCGACGCGATTTTCACGCACTGCCTTGCATAGGAAGGCCACATCCGCCTTGTCGGCTTCGGAGAGATCTTGGTCCTCCGCCCAGCGTTCCAGCCGCTGCACGTTGACGAATCCGGCGTGGATGCCGTCGGCAATGTCATTGAGCGAGTAGGCGGTGTCATCCGCCCAGTCCATGATCTGGCATTCGATGCTGCGGAAGCCATTGCGCACGTTGCCGGGGGTGAGTTCCACCGGAAAAGCCTGGCCACCGAGGGTGAAATCGAGCCAGCGCTCCTGCTCATCGTAGAGGTAGTGGTTCTTGGCCTGCGGCGTCTCGGTGTGCAGCGTTTTGTATTTGAGCACGCCATCTAGCAAGGCTCGACTGGGGTTCATGCCGCTGCGGCCTTCGCTGAAGAGGGTCTGCGTCAGGATGCGGAGTGTCTGAGCATTGCCCTCAAAACCGCCAAAGGGTGCCATCAAGTGGTGCAGCGTGCGCTCGCCAGCATGGCCGAAGGGAGGATGGCCGAGGTCGTGGCTCAGGCAGGCGCTTTCGACGAGATCCGAGTCGATGAAGCAATCATCATCCAGGTACTGGCTTTGCTGCGTGAGCCATCCGCAGATGCTGCGCCCGATCTGCGCGACTTCGATGCTATGGGTCAGCCGCGTGCGGTAGAAATCGTACTCGCCCGACAAGAACACCTGGGTCTTGTTTTGCAGGCGACGGAAGGCGCTGCTGTGGATGATGCGGTCGCGGTCGATCTGGAACGAACTCCGATACTCACCTGCATGCGCTGGGCGTGGATCAAGCGTTTCAAAGTCGAAAGAAGTATAAAAGCGGTTCGCTGGCATGCGGTGAGTACCGCGATGCTAGCAGGTCGTGGCGGGCGAGCAAGGCCGCTGCATCAGCGCTCCCTGCGGAACGCAAACTGACCTGTCGGCACCTGATTCTCGTCGTCCGCTTCTCTTGGCCGACGTTTACCCTCGACGAAGGCGGGTCTGAAAGGGAGATGCTGCACTTTTTCAATCTCGTCATCAGTCACGCCCTTCGCCCGCAGGCGGCTGCGTTCATAAATTCGATATTTTTGGATCTCAAGCATGGGGTTGATTTCTGAGACAGCTAGGCAAGGGGCTGTGTTCAAAACTGCCCCGTGTTCAGCAGCACCAAGGTACAGGCTTCCTCACAGGCAATTCCGGCTTTTTGCAAAGCATCTGCCAGTGATGCATTTTCTGCGCCAGGATTAAAAATAATCCTACGCGGTTTCAGCGCGATCAGCTTGTCCTGCAGCCCTGACGAGATCAGCTGACCGACATACATCGTCACGGTGTCCACCGGACCTGAGATCAAGCCCACATCCGCCACCACGGGGACGCCCTCAATCTCCGCCAGTTTGGGATGCACCGGAACGACTTCATGCTCATGCTTGAGCAGCAGGAGCAGAGCGCGATGGCTGTAGCGCTCGGGATTGTTGCTGGCGCCAATGATGACGACTCTTTCTTTGTTCATGGTTTTTGATCCTCCTCTTCAAGATGAAACAGATGCAGCGCACGATGCGCTGCCGGTGCGAGCACGATGCCAATGATCGAAATGAAAACCAAGCCGCTGAAGAGAGCATAGAACGAGGCGAAGACTTTGGCGGCATCTGACGGCAGGTCACCCATGGGCCCCATGCCGCCCAGAATCATCGAGGCATTCAAGAGGCTGTCGATCCAGCTGAATCTGGCGATGAAATGATAGCCCAGAATGCCGATGCTCAGCGCCACACCGATCACGATCAACGCTATGGAGGCGTACTTGATCACCCGGCGGGCAAAAACCAAGCGCGAAGCAAGAGGGTCGGTGCGTGTTTCAAACATGGCGTATTACCATCCCGGTGACGCCACGAATTGCAACACCGGCTCGGGCTTTCCGATTTCGTGAATGCGGACTTTGCCATCGTGACAGCCGGTGATAACGCGTGCGGTTTTGTCGATGCGCTGCAGCAGCAGGACGTTCACGCGGTCCTCATGACGTGTGATCTTGTCCTTCGTCTTGCGGGCTTTCGCGTCCATCGAAACGACTGCTCCGCTGCCCATGGCGGCCACGGGCGTCTCGGCATCCAGAAAGTCCAGAGCCAGCATTTCGGTGCGGCCGCCGGGCTTTAGAGTGCTGTCCTTTTTCGCATCGCCATTGCGATCCCAGCGGCGGATCTCGCCCTCGACATCGCCGCTGATGGCATCCTTGCTGTCTGGCGAGAAAGCCACGCTGAGCACCGCGCAGTCATGACCGGTGAAGGTGGCCTCAATCTCACCGGTGGCGGCTTCAATGCGTTTGGCCGTGCGATCACGGCTGGCGGTGGCGATGTGCAGACTGTCAGGCGAGAATGCCATGCCCATGATCCAGTCTGCATGTGGCTCGATCTGCCATTTCAGTTTGCCGGAGGGCAGCTCAAAGCAGCGCACCAGATTGTCCGCGCCGCCACAGGCCAGCAGTTTGCCATCCGGGCTGGAAACCATGGCCAGCACGCAGTCCCGCGCAGTCACCAGACGCTTGCGCTCCTGCGGCTGCGACGGATTCACCAGCCACACTTCACCCGACCGCCCCGGAACACCTCCAGCGACGGCGAGTTGAGCCTCGGCGGTCCAGGCCAGTGCGAGAATGCGTTCAGGCATGCCGTCGATGCGCGCCTGGAGTTTCCCCGTCGCCGTATCCCACAGCGTTGTTTCAAAATAGCCGCTGCATGCCAGCGGGTTCCCGGCGGGATTCAGGGCCAGGGCGGTGACAGGCAGCGGACGTGGATATTTCTCAGGCACCTGGACCTTTGGCTTGTCAGGAACAATGGCGCGCAGGGCCGCTTTTTTGTCTGCCACGTCCAGTCTGGCACCACTGACAATCCATTCGTGAATCAGCTTCATTTCTTTTTCGGGAAGTGCATCGGCCTTCTTGGGCATGCGGTCGTCTTCATCAAGCGTGGCGATCAGCCGGTATAGTTCGCTCTCAGCCGGCTTGCCTGCCAATACCGGCGCAGACTCGCTGTCACCTGCTTTGAGCATGAGTTCGACTGAGTCCAGACGGTAACCGCCCTTCGCCTTGCCAGAGCGATGACACTCCACGCACTGATCGATCAAAATCGGTGCGATCTGCCGGGAAAACGAAATCTCGGCAGAAGAGGCAAGGGCTGTCAGGGAAAGAAAAAGCAGCGTGCGAAGCATGGGGCGTAGAGAAACGCCTCTTGTGGCCGAGTTTGTCGGACGTTGCATCCATCGTTTGCCTCTTTTACATGCGGCCATGAGCCCGAGACCCTGGATCATTGCCGAAACGAACTGGAAACACGTCAAAGCCACGCGCTATGAGGCGGCGGTGCTGCCGTGGGGAGCCACGGAGGCGCACAACTGGCACCTGCCCTACGCCACCGATTCGTTGCAGAACGACGCCATCGCTGCCGAGGCGGGCCGCATCGCCTGGGAGACCGGTGCCAAGGTGGCCATCCTGCCCAACATGCCCTTTGGTGTGCAGACGGGACAGCTCGACGTACCGTTTTGCATCAACATGAACCCCACCACGCAGATGATGGTGCTCGAAGACGTCATCAGCAGTCTCGAAGGCGTGGGTGTGATGAAATTCGTCATCCTCAACGGCCACGGTGGCAATGACTTCCGCCAGATGCTGCGAGAGCTGCAGGCAAAGCACCCTAAGATGTTTCTCTCCACGGTCTCGTGGTTCAATGCGGTGAAGGGTGACGACATCTTCAACATCGTGGGTGATCACGCCGACGAACGTGAGACCAGCCTCATGCTGTACTTTCATCCACACCTAGTGCTGCCGAAAGCCGAATGGGGTCCCGGCACTGACAACCACTGGAAGCTGAAGGCCATCAACGAAAAGTGGGCATGGGCGCAGCGCGCGTGGAGCCAAGCCACCAACGACACTGGCTCCGGTGATCCGCAGCACAGCACCGCCGAGAAAGGCCGACGCTACTTCGAGGCGCTGGGTGCCAAGATCGCAACGTATCTGATCGAACTCGCCGCCGCTGACATCAGCGATCTCTACGAGAAATCGAAATGATCCGCTTCATCTTCAGCCGCATCGCGCAGGGCATCATCGTGATTTTCGCGGTGATCACCCTCACGTTTGCGCTGTCAAAAATGGTTCCTGGCGGCGCGGTGAGGAATGAGCGCTTCATCACCGAGGAAGCCCGGAAAGCGCAGGAAGAGTACTACGGTCTGAACCAACCATGGATCGTGCAGCTCGGGCTGCAGTTCAAACATTACGCCATGTTTGACCTGCCGGAATCGTACCACTACAAGGGCCGTGGAGTGGATGAGATCATCGCTTCGGGATTTCCGGTCTCAGCGACGGTGGGCGGTGCGGCACTGCTCATCGCGTTGGTTATTGGTGTACCGCTCGGAGCCTACGCGGCGCTGCGGCCCAACACATTCGAAGATCGATCAAGCACCTTGGCAGCCACACTCGGCATCTGCACTCCGAGCATGGTGCTCGGGCCGCTCATTGCGCTGCTCTTTGGCCTAAAGCTCCGCTGGTTTAATGCCTCCGGCTGGTTTGATGCAGCCGACTGGGTGCTGCCCGCGCTCACGCTGGGCATCATCTACAGCGCCTACATTGCACGACTCATGCGCGGCAGCCTGCGCGAGACGCTGGCTCAGGAGTTCATCCGCACGGCGCGTGCCAAAGGAGCCAGCGAGACTTCCGTGGTGTTTCTGCATGCCATGAAACTCGCCAGCCTGCCGGTGCTCAATTTCCTCGGGCCGGCCGCTGCGGGACTGCTCACCGGTTCGTTCATTGTGGAAACCGTGTTCCAACTGCCTGGCCTCGGCCAGTTTTTCATCGCCGCAGCCACCAATGGTGATCATCAGCTCACGATCGCCATCTCCGTATTCTACGCCGCCCTCATCGTCAGCTTCAATTTGCTGGTGGACATTCTGCAGGCCGCGCTCAATCCCCGCATCCGACTCCAGGCATGAGCAGCACCACCCAGCCAAGTCTCTCACCGATGCGTGCTGCGTGGCGGCGGCTCATGCGGCAGCGCATGAACGCGTGGGCATTGTGGTTCCTTGTTGTGCTCGTGCTCCTGTGCGGCATCGGTCCGGAGCTGGTGCCTTACGATCAGTCGCAGCAGGATCTGGAACTCAAGGCCACGAATCCCAGCACCGCGCACTGGCTGGGTACAGACCCGCTGGGCCGTGACATGCTGACGCGCATCCTGCACGGGGGGCGTGTGTCGCTGGAGGTCGGCCTGCTCGCCACGGCAGTCGCGGCGATCATCGGGGTCTTTTATGGCATGATCTCCGGACTCGCCGGTGGCCGCATGGACGCGGCGATGATGCGCATCGTGGACATCCTGTATGCGTTTCCCTTTATCAACTTCGTGATCCTGCTCATGGTCATCGTTGGACGTGAGTTCTGGCTCATCTTCGTAGCCATTGGAGCGGTGGAATGGCTCACGATGGCGCGAGTGGTACGCGGGCAGGTGCTAGCGCTGAAGAACCTTGAGTTCATCATTGCAGCGCGAGCCGGTTTCTGGCACATTGTCTGGCGGCATGTGCTGCCGAATGTGATGGGCCCAGTCATCATTTATGCCAGTCTCACGGTGCCGGGTGTCATGCTGCTGGAAGCGGCGCTGAGCTTCCTCGGGCTCGGCATCCAGCCACCAGATGCGAGCTGGGGCGTGTTGATTCGTGAAGGTGCGAACTCGATGGAGAGCTATCCCTGGCTGCTGCTCTACCCTGGTATCTTTTTCTCCACCACGCTGCTCGCACTCAATCTGCTGGGAGATGGTCTGCGCGATGCGTTCGATCCCAAGTCGATGTCACAGCAGTAAGTGAAAAATATTTTCGTGCAGGCTGAATAGTCTCGAAGCAGTCACGTCAGAGAGTGCGGATACAAATTCCACACACTCATGAAAACAATCCTCTCCGTCCTCGCTGCAGCCGCTGTTCTTGGTTTTGCAGCTCCCTCCAATGCCAAGGCCGAATGTCAGGGGCAGACCCGCGTCGTCGGCTACACCTCCTGCGGTAGCCCCATCGTCGCCGTTTACCAGATCGTCGGTTACGACGGCTACGGACGCCCTATCGGCCAGTGGGTGACACAAGGCGCACAGGGTGGCTACGGCTACGGCGGTGTGCAGCGCCCTGTCGTTGTTCGGCCTAGCATCAGTTTTGGCTTTGGTGGCTACAACTCCGGCTGCAATACCGGCTATGGCTACCAACATGGTTCCAGCCATCATCATGGTTTCCGCAGGTAGTAGCGCGGAAACCTGACTGATAGCTGCCCTACGCGGCCTCGCCTGTAAACGGCGGGGCCGTTTTGTTGATGCCTTCGTTGCACGAATGACGTGCTTCGTGTCATGTTTGCACATGCGCTGGCTATATCGTTTCCTCATTCTCGCCGCCTGCCTTGGCGGCATCGCGTGGTTTCATCACGTCCGCACACACAGGCCCACGCGTGTCGAGGCGGCCAATCGCGCGGGCATTCTACTGGCTGGCAACGGCAGCGAGCCCGCCACGCTTGATCCTCAGCTCGCCAGCGGTACGCCTGAACATTTGATCTTCCATTCGCTCTTCGAGGGTCTCATCGCCCCGGCACCTGAAAATCCTGATGGGGACGCGCCTGGAGCCGCCGTCTCATGGAGCGCCGAAAATTTCACTGTCTGGACCTTCAAACTTCAGCCTCAGGGCAAATGGAGCGATGGCACGCCGCTCACTGCCGCCGATTTTTTGTACGCCTACCAGCGCATACTCACAGCGCAGCTCGGCGCTGATTACGCGAGCATGCTCTACCCGATGCTCAATGCCGAAGAGTATCACACCGGCAAGATCCAGGATTTCTCCCAGGTCGGGGTGAAAGCACTCGATCCGCTCACACTGCAGATCACACTGAAAGGACCCGCACCCTATCTGCCCAGCATGCTCAAGCACTACTCGTGGTTCCCTGTGCCAAAGCAGGCCATCGAAAAATTTGGCGTGATGACCGACCGCAACACACGCTGGACGCGCCCTGCGAACATGGTCTGCAACGGCCCCTTCAAACTCAAAAGCTGGCAGGTCAACCAGGCCCTCGAAGTCGAACGCAACCCGCATTACTGGGACGCGACCACCGTCAAACTCAACGGCATCATCTTCCTCCCCATCTCCAGCGACACCACCGAGGAGCGTGCCTTCCTAGACGGCCAGCTTCACATCACGCTGACAATGCCGCTGTCCAAGATCCCCGCCTATCGCGAAAGCAAGTCGCCGTATTATCACAACGATCCGCTGCTGAGCGTTTACATGTACCGCTGCAACACCAAGAAAAAGCCTTTCGATAATCCGCTGGTGCGGCGTGCCCTCGCTCTTGCGATCGACCGTGAGAGCATCACGCGCAATATTCTCCGCGCTGGTCAGCAGCCTGCCACAGGTCTTACTCCGCCAGGCTGCAATCCTGACTACCATGAGCCCAACATCATGCGCTTTGATCCCGCCGAGGCACGGAGGCTCCTGGCCGAGGCAGGCTTCCCCGATGGCAAAGGCTTCCCCCTGTTCGATATTCTCATCAACACCAGCGAGGCCCATCGTTCGCTGGCCGAGGCGGTGCAGGCCATGTGGAAGGAGCATCTCCACCTTCCTGCCGGAGTGTTGAACCAGGACTGGGGAGTCTATCTCGAATCCCAGCGCAGGTTTGACTATCAAATCGCCCGTTTTGGCTGGGTGGGTGACTATCTCGACCCCTCGACCTTCCTGGCCATCTGGCAGACTGGCGACGGCAACAACAACACCGGCTGGGGCAACCCACGCTACGACGAACTCATCCATCAAAGCTTTCAAGAAGGTGACGCCGCCAAACGACTGCAACTCCTCAGCGATGCTGAAACCATTCTGCTCAATGAAGCCCCCATGCTGCCAATCTACTGGTACACGCATTCGTATCTGATGCGCCCCGAGGTCAAAGGCCTGCTGCCATCCCTACTCGAACATCGCTGCTACAAGGCGGTGGAATTGAAACCGTGAGCCGAAAAAAAAAGGCGCGGGATCATCTCCCGCGCCTTGTGCGTTAATTAAATTGCTCCGTAGGTCACCCCGCCTTGCGCCAGATCGTCGTCAGCGTGCCGCGAAACGTGATCTTCACCGCCTGTGTCGTCGCCAGTTCACGAAAGTGTGGCGAGGCCTCGCACTCCACGATCTCCCACTGCTCGATGGCGTCACCATTCAGTGTGGCATTCACAGGAATTGATTCCGTATGATGGCAAACGAAGCCGCTCTTGCGCTCCCGCTCGACGCGCCAGCCGGGTGCCAGCTGCCACGTCACGACGTGCGGTTTTTCGTGGCCGACATCGTCGCAGATTTCCACATAATCCTGCATCACATGCACGGCACGTTTGGTTTGGCCGCCTTCGCCGCCAAAGCTCATCACGCAGATGTCATGGCTGATTTCGAGTCCCGGCTTGGCATGATGCTTCGCCCACAAAAATGCCCCCATGCGCATGGGTGACGAACGGCCTGTGACGGGCACGGGACCATTGTGGGCCTCCCATGAGGCGAGTCGCGCCCGCAATGCCGGATTGCTATAATAAGCGCCCGTTCCTGGATCAATGATGAGCGCGTGCTGCTCAAACCAAAGCGACACATGCAGTGCATCGAGATGACCATGCGCAGCCATGCTGCCAAGACCGAGCGGGGAGGCATCCGCTCTGACAGTCCAACGCGCATCGCGCCAGATGGCCTGCCCGCTTTGCTCATGCGTCAGCCATTTGCTGCGCATCGCCGCCTTCACGCCTTTGGGTGGTTCACCCAGCCAGAAACGCAGCACAGCGCCATCCGATCTGTTTAACAGCCAGCCACGGAATTCTGCTGCTGCGTTGGTGCGTTTCAGCGGCAGCGGCAGCACCTGCGCATCATCGGAGTCGCCGAAATCCCAGCAGTCCGGTGCTTCGACCACATCCACGAAGTATTGTGCCGACTGGGTCAAGCGCTCCAGAACTTCCGTCTTGAAACCACCCGCCGCCATGCCTGCGTGCCAGCACATTTCCCAGGCGAACAAGTGATAATGCAAAGCCTGCTCCCTATTGCCGCCGTCTGCTGCGAACTGCAGCAAAATCTCACGCTCCAGCCGTTTCACGATGTTCTTCGCCGGACGGATCATGCGTGCCAGCGCAGGCCAGCGGGCAATCGCCATCACCAGTGCGCTCAGTTCGCCGATGAGATGATTGTTCGCGGAGGAGCCGAACGAACGGCGACTCCAGATCCACCATGCATGCGTGGGAACGATGCGCGCGGTCAGTTCATCCTGCCTGCAGGCGAGTTCGGGATCATTGCAGCCGCGCACCAGCGCATCGAACCAGCAGAAATTCATCAGCCGCAGGCCCGCTTCGAGCGGACTCGTCCAGTTGATGCCGTGCCCTGGTGGGTTGCGTTCGCACCAGTCTTCCAGCCAGAGCTGAGAAACACGGATCGCATGCACATCTCCATTCAGGGCGCTGTGCATCGCCATGCGCGTCATTTCGCTCCATCGATTGATCTCCCAGATGGCCCGCGCATCGGCATCGTAATCCAGGTGGCGATGATCCAATTTTTTTGCTGGAATGTCAGGATCGATCACGACACCCAAAGTCGCATCGCGGTGCCAGCATGGTGGTGCCCCCAGTTCGACGCTCTTCCAGCCAAACAGCTCCCACTCGCCCCGCATCAGCTTCTCCGCATCCACGGCCAGTTGTTTGCGCAACTCGGGGGGCACACGATCACGCCAGGGGAGCTTTGGCACTTCTGTGAAGGAGCCATCCCATGGAGCATGGGCGATGCGCCTTAGATTCGCGATTTCGTTTCGCCGCGCTAAGCGCTCTGCCACACGATGAGCGATTTCACTCACGCTCATCGCACGCAAACGCTGCATGTACCAGCCCAGGCTCATCACAGTGCGATGCTTCGCCCTTCGCGAATGGATTCTAGTACAGCGAACGTCAGGTGCATGCTCTGCCGAGCCTGCTCATATGGCAGCGGATGCGCTGCCCCGTCCTTCAAGAAAGACAGCCATGCTGCCATTTCCTCCGCATGCCCCTTTGAGGTGAATTTCTTCACGGACTCTTTGCGCTGTTTGAAAATCGATAGCTTCATGAAGTTCTCGCACTCGCATACCAGACCGCTCGCGAATACGCGGAAGGTTTCCTTTGGGAAGGCCGAGTCGCCTTCGGCGGAATAAATCACCTGCGCAGACGAACCGTCCGCAAACTCGATTTGGGCCGCGACTGAATCCGGCACCTTGGGTCGGCCCAACGTCTGTGCGGTGACTTTCACAGGCTTGCCTAGGACATGGCAGGCGTAGTCAAAGAAGTGACAGGCTTCTCCTAGTACACGCCCGCCGCTTTCGGCGACATTCGCGTACCAATGATCTGGCGCGAGCACGCCTGCATTCACATGGAAGACCAAGGTCTTCGGCCCTGAAACCGTTCTGAGAACCTCCATGATTGCCAGTGTCGCTGGAGCAAAGCGGCGGTTGAAGCCGACCATCACGCTGCCATTTGATGCGAGCATGGCCGTATCGATCTGTGCCAGTTCCTCAGGTGTCAGACATAGGGGCTTCTCGACAAATACCTGTTTCCCGGATTGCAGCGCCTTCAGTACGAGCGGTGCATGGAGATGATGCCGGGTGCCGATCATTACGGCTGCGTGAGACAGGCTACCAACATGCTCCAAACCCACAGGCTGGCAGCCTGTTTCACTTCCAAACACCTTCGACGAATCCGTCTCTGCGTTCGCGAAACCAAACTTCTCTTTCACATGGCGTGCTGAGAGCCCTGTGGCATTCACAATGGCTCCGAGCGTGATCTTTCCCTTCACATGCGGCAGCAGCATCGTGCGAGCGAAATTGCCCGCGCCGATGACATCGAGGATCTCAATGTTGTGCTGTAGTTTTGAATTTAGGAGGCCCGGAAACTTGGGGGGAGTTTCGCGCATTTCGACATCGGACCGGCTGAAGCCGGGACTACAATACTCAATCAGCACGCCTAGCTCGCTTTCGAGTTGGTCGTAAACTTCCAGGACATCGCTAAAGGCAACCCGGCGAGTGGTCACTGGTTTTAAATTCAGCTGGCCGGTGCGCATCAGTTCCAGGCAGGCTTCAAAGTTTCGGTTTTCTGTCCAGCGCACATGACCGATGGGGTAATCCTGCCCGCCCCATTCATATTGCGGATCGTAGCGACCTGGACCATAGCTGCGTGAGTAGCGCACCTGAATGTCCTTCATGTAGGCGGTCTTCCATGACAATTCGGCATCGTAGATGCCCACGATCACCATCACGCCGCGATCACGCAAGCAGGAGATAGCGGTGTCCGCAGCGTCGCGACCTTTGCCGCCGACGCAAAGCAGCAGTGCGTCCACACCGTGGCCGTCTGTCCATGCGCGAACCTCGTCTTCGAGTTTTGATTGCAACGGATTCACCACGAGCTCCGCGCCCATGGCGAGTGAGGTTTGCAAACGATCGGCGACAAAATCCACGCCCATCACTCGTGCACCGGAAGCCTTCAGTAAGCTTGTTGCTAGCAGGCCCACGAGCCCCTGCCCCATGACCAGCACACGCTCCCCGAGCCGTGCATCGCTTTGACGGACTGCCTCCATCGATATGGAAGCCAGCGTCGTGTAGGCAGCCTGCCAGTTTTCCACGCCTGTGGGAATACGCGCTGCCAGCAAGTCTGGAACCGCGATCATCTCCGCGTGAAACGCACACTCTGCGCCGCCGCAGACCACGCGATCGCCCACATGGAAGCGTGAGTTCAACTCATCCACTGCCACGACGATTCCCGCAGCGGAGTAGCCCAGCGGCGTTGGCGATTCGAGCCGGTTGCGCACTTTCTGCAGTGCGGCTTTCCAGCCGAGAGTTTTCGCCGTATCGATCACTTTTTTGACCTGATCCGGCCGTGCCTTGGCCTTTTGCAGCAGCGACATCCGCGCCTGCTCCACCTTCATACGCTCCGTCCCCGGCGAGATCACCGAACAGGTCGTCTGAACCAGGATTCCACCCGGAGGTGGCACCGGTGCGGGAACCTCCTGCAGTTCAAGGCGTCCGTCTTGGTATTGGGCGAGTTGTTTCATC
The DNA here is from genome assembly GCA_002279765.1 of Verrucomicrobia bacterium 12-59-8. Next base: position 24,937 of record NCCR01000033.1, read on the forward strand.
AATGGGTGTTCAATTCACTGTTTCAGTTTGCTCACCAGCCACTTGTGCTTTCCCGCGCTGGTCTTCTCCACTTCAGCCACCTGCCGCAAGGTGTGAGTGAAGTCATCTCCCAGTTTTTTTAACAAGCCCGCATGCATTGCCTGCTCCTGGCTGCTTTGCCATTGCGGCCCTGGTTGAAAGCGGCATTCCACCGCGCCTTCAAGTTCTTGAAAGAACTGCACGGCTAGAAGGCCATCAAAGATACGGTCATGCATGTTAATGGCGGTGAGCGAGATGCGGCGACCAGTTGAGCTGACGAGGTATTCATAATCGCGGCCCACTATTTCTGAAGCCTCGCCATCCGTGATTTTCGCAAAGTCTCCAGTGCGATACCGGATCAAGGGCATGACGTGATTGTGAAACGAGGTGCCGATGATCTCGCGGTTTCCTTCCGCGTCGGACTTGCCGAATTCGACGAAGCCGTACGTGGGCCAGAAATGCAATTGATTGGAGGTGCGGCCCTGAGCGGCGAGGACAACGCGCTCGCTGTGGCCATACCAGTGCATGACGCGTGCTCCGAAAAAGTGCTCAAGATACTGCTGCGATTCTGTGGTGAGTTTTTCTGAGCCGCAGAGAAGTGAGGTGAGCTTGAAGTCGAGTTTCAGGCCCGTCTGCTCCAGTCCGCGCGCCAGCATGAGTGCCGCACTCGGGTAGGCATGCAGGTGCTGCGGGCGGAAGCGGTTCAATGCTGCCACATACCCGGGCAGGCGCTCCAATGTGAGATGGTAAGATGAGAGAATGAGCCAGTTCCGTGTGGCATCGTAATAGCTGATGCTGCCAGCGGCCTTGCTCGACGTGACGCCCCCTCGAATCACGGCCACTCGGTCTCCGACGCGATACCCACGCCGTGACCATTGCGCCTCCAGATAGGCCTGCTCCTTTGGTCGACTTATCCCTTTGTGCAGATAGAAGCCCACGGGTACACCGCTTGATCCGCCGGTTGTGATGTAGAGCCGCTGCTTCGAGTCGAACTCCGGATTGACCATCTGCTCGCGCTGCAAAATCAAATCCTGCTTTGTGAGAAGCGGGTAGTCGGCCAATTGTTCCAGCGTCTCAAACTTTGATGGATCGACTCCATGAGCTGCAAACCGAACTGCATAAAACGGAGCTTTTGCAGCGGCCATCAACGAATCCTTCAGCACCGCGATTTGATAACGCCGGATTGTGTCGGCGTCCCAAGTCTCCACCTCCCGAGCTTCGTTTTGAAAACGCGTGTAGGCCGGGCCGTAGCGCAGGGAGGACGGAATTGCTCGATACGCCCGTCCCGCCAATGACTTCACGAGCTGAGGTGCTGCCTCGTAGAGTTTGAGCAGCGGATATAGAGTGTCTTCGAGAGACATGATTCAAGGCTTCGGCTGCATGTTCAGCATGCGCAATGCCGCCATCGCTGCGCCGAAGCCGTTGTCGATATTCACGACGGTGAGGCCGCTAGCACAGGAGTTGAGCATGCTGAGAAGGGCGGAGATGCCATGCAGATTTGTGCCATAGCCGACGCTGGTCGGAACAGCGATCACCGGAGCGGCAACGAGTCCGCCGAGGACGCTGGGCAGCGCGCCTTCCATTCCGGCGATGGCGATGACGATGCTCGCGGCGCGTAAATCATCGAGCCGTGCCAGCAGACGATGGAGGCCCGCTACACCGACATCGGTGATGCGGTTCACGCGTGCGCCGGCAAATTCGAGGGTCTGCGCGGCTTCTTCGGCCACTGGTAAATCTGAGGTCCCAGCGCACACCACTGCGACAGGTTTCGATGGGAACGAGATACTCATCTGCTCGATGCGATACAGGCGCGAAACGATGTCGTAGCTGCCGATTGGGAAGCTCTTCTGCAGCAGCGCGGCGACTTCGGGCTTCACGCGGGTGGCGAGCGCACTACCATGGGCAGCGACGAGGGCGGTGAGGGCGTCTGTGATCTGGGCGAGCGTTTTCCCTTCGGCGTACACGGCTTCAGGAAAGCCCTGGCGGATCATGCGATGAGTGTCGGCCAGAACCTGACCGACCTCGGCAAACGGCAGCGTGCGGAGGCTTTCCAGTGCCTGGTCAGGAGGCAGTGTGCCAGCGCTGACTTGAGCGAGCAGATCACGAAGTTTTGATTCGTTCATGCGGAGCGGGCTTTGAGCACTTCATTCATGCTGCCCGTACGCAGTCCGACGAGATCAAGCGTGACGTAGGTGTAACCGGTGGCACGCAACGCGGCGTTGATGGCCTCACGCTGCTGCAAGGCGCGCAGCAGATCGGCCTCGGGCACTTCAAGGCGAGCGACATCACCATGATGACGCACGCGCAGCTCACGGAAGCCGAGATCAAACAATGCTGCCTCGGCGCGCTCGATCTGCGAGAGCAGTTTTGGTGTCACGCTCGTACCATAAGGCACGCGGGAGGCGAGGCAGGCGGCGGCGGGCTTGTCCCAGTTTGGCAGCCCAAGAGCTTTGGCGGCGTCACGCACGTCTTGTTTACTGAAACCGAGATCGTGCAACGGGCTGAGGATTTTTAATTCACGAGCAGCGGCGCGGCCAGGGCGAACATCGAGCGTGTCCTCGGCATTCATGCCATCAAGCACATGCTCGATGTTGTTCTGCTCAGCAAATTGACGGAGGGCACGATAGACGTGGTCTTTGCAGAAGTAGCAGCGATTTGGCGCGTTTGCCTGATACGCGGGATCGTTCACTTCTGCGGTCGGCAGCAGTTCAAGACGTACACCAAGCTGTTGGGCGCGAGCGACGGCTTCGGCCTTTTCGCTTTGCGGCAAACTGGGGGAAACGGCGAGCAAGGCGATAACATTGTCAGCACCAAGCACATCGAGTGCAGCTTTCAGCACAAGTGTGCTATCCACACCACCCGAGTAGGCCACGGCAACGCGCTGCAATGGGCGGAGATGAGTGAGTAGGCGGTCGATCATGATTTTTTTACAGCAATGTAACTTTTGGTGAAGAGCCCCAAACAGACTTTCTCACGTAGAATCTCGCAGCTAGGGAAGAGTTTCACCATCTCAGCATGGGTGAGGAGACGAATGTCGCCAATGAAAGCAGTGACCTGCTGAGCATCGGGTCGGGTGAGCCAGCCCCAGACGCTGAAGTTGCGCGCGAGGCGGTGCTGCCAGGATTTTGGCAGCCAGTGAATAAAGGGAGTCATGAAATGCGGCTCAATCCAAAATTCCTGTGCCGGCGTCTGCACCCACAAACGCCTGCCAGTTCGAATCACTTCGGTGGCAAAGGCTTTTTGACGTTCCCAATCCCCTACATGCTCGATGACGCTGTTGCAAAAAACGATATCGAAGGACTGATCTGCAAATGGCAGGGCGCACCCGTCAGCCACCAGAAAACGAAAGTGGCCCGGATGAGCAGGCGGGGTGATTTCGTGTACATTGACGATGCAAATTTCTGCCGCGATCTGCTGATGACCATCCCAGGTGGCCGGATACCCGCCGATGTCGAGGATGCGCTCATGCGGCTGCGGCTGAATACAGTCCAGAAACTGCGCAAAGCGCTTTTTGCGGAAGGTTTTAAAAATGAGCCGCCAAATTTGATGGACGAGCGTTTGCTTCATGTTCGCGGCATGAGATTTTTCTGAAATTTCGGTGCCAAAGTACGCACGAGATTGAGCAGCATCTCGACAGTTTCTTCATCACTGCGCATGCGCTGCCCCGTTTTCACAGATGGCAGGTCCTCTGTGACCCAGGCCATGACAGAGGGGTAGGCCCAGCGATGATTGATGTTGTGCAAAATGTTGTCGCGGAAGCTCAGAATCTGGCGCTCCATATTGCTCGCGGTGGTGACATCCGTCCCAACAAACCAGTAGATGTAATGGGCGTGCAGCGATTGCTTTACACCGTTGCCGAGCAGCACTTCGCGCATGATGGCGAGGTCACGCACTTGCAGCACATCCCCGGAGAGCAGTTTGACATCACGCACACGGGAATCGGTGACCGTCCATCCCTGACCGTCGAGACAAACCTCGGGGCGGTGAATGCTGCGACTGTCATTTCCTGCAATAACGAGGGACACGTTGGCGAGATCACGGTTTTCCTTGGAGCGGCCTGGTGTGTGATACACTCGTTTGACGATGATCGTGTCACTGGGGAGTAGTTCGATTTCCTTTTGGCTCGGTGGCTCGCTCTCGCCGACAAAACCTCCTGCGACCATTGGCAATTCGGCCAGCACCCCCGCTTCATTGCCACCTTTAGTCTCAGGCGAGAACTGGCAGAGTATCAAGGTCATGATGCAGAGAGCCAGAAGAATGAAAGCGCGTGCGATCATAAGACAGGGACAACCACCTGACGTGAGACTGTGCGCGAGCGTTTGAAACCCAGACCGCCGCACCAGCGATCCAGCAGCCATGAGGCAAACTGCAGCAGCAGCAGGGCCACGAGGAAGACACCGATGCCGGTGAATTCATGGAAGGCAGACACTTTCTTTTCGGTGTCTCCAATGGCCCATTGCTGGCCGAAGATCATGGCCGCGAAGATCAGGACGAGAATGCGCACCATGTTTGCCACGATAGCGATGGGCAGGATTGTACTGAACAGCACGAGCCTGCGCCACATTACGCGCTGGCGAAAATAGCTGAACAACGCACCGACGACGAGCAGCGCAAACAATGAGCGCATGCCTGAACATGGAGCAGCGATACCCACGCTGAACAACTCGCCTGCTTTACGTCCGAATTCGATGTTGGACATGGATTGCAGAGCAGTACCGGAAACAAGTGAGTCGACCCCGATCGAGTTGAGTACAAAACCTGTCGTCCTGACCATGAGGAGGCGCATCTGGTAGCCAATGCTTTCCTCCAAAAAGGGCAGCGGCCACATGAAGCCGAGCATCAGCCAGGCAAACAGCCGGGCGCGGCTGCGCTGAGCGCCTTCGAGCCACAGCGAAGCACCGGCAATCAAAGTCATGACACCCAAGTAGCCGCAGTAGAAGTTGTTGGCACGGAATCCGGCGAAATAGCAGAACAGTGCGAGCACGATGAGCACCAAACCCCACCGGTTGGATGATTCCGAGAGATGCGCAAGATCATGGCGCTGACGCCAGATCAAATAGCCGACAATGAAGGGGATCAAGGCACCATGCTGCCAGGTGGCGTCGTGCCACCGCATGAATAATTCGGCGCAGATCGTGCGCCGGAAGTGTCCGTAACCTGCCGCATAGGGCTGCACGGCCAGCAACAGCACAAAGCTGAGGGCTAGCAAGATCAAAGAGATGATGTGCTTGCGGTTCATGCGGCGGATTTGCGGAAGGAACAGCGCAGGATGTCGCCGAATCCGAACAGACACAGCATTTTCTTCAGCGGCTCCTTCCATGCCTGTGCTTCGTTGATGGCGAAAGTGCGGCGAAACTCGACTGCGCAACGTTTGAAGCCGGTTTTTTCCACCAGCGGAGTCAAACTGGCTGCGGTGAAGTGATTCACATGATGGTCGAGCACGAACTGCCAGCGCAGGCCGTGCAAACGACGCATATAACTGCCCCAGTTCGGAACTTCGATGACCAGCCAGCCACCGGGGCGCAGTTTGCGATGAATCTGCGCCAGCGTGGTGCGCGGGTCGGGCAGATGCTCCAGCACATGAAACAAGGTCACCACGTCCAACGAGTCATTTGGAATTCTGTCCGGGATCGTTCGGCCCTCGTGCCATTCGATCTCGGGATGATGCGTTTGACCTTCGGCCACTGCTTTATGGCTGTCCTCCAGCACGATGGACTGAAAGCCCTCGGCATGAGCAGCGAGCGCGGTTTTGCCGATGCCGCCGCCGAAATCGAGCAGACGACCGGCTGGCATGAAACGGCGTACGCTCACGATGCGATCACGCTCGGTGGCGGTGATTTGCAGCGGATAGCTTTGTGCGGGCTGAAGCGCCGGATCGTAGTAGTCCGTGGCCGAATAAGGGTCACACCAAGTAGCCCGATCTGCAAAGACGAGACCGCAGGCGCAGCGCCAGAGATGGCAGACACCCGCGCGACCGATTTCGGTATCGGCCACGGCATCGCAGGCGGGGCAGGAAGGGGCCACACTCATGACACTAGTCGTTGCGCGCACGTCCCGCGTGATGGTAGGGTTTGCCAGCATGACGCTGCTCGTTTTCAAAGTGAACCAACTCGGCGACAACGTCGTGTATCTGCCTGTCGTGCAATCGCTCGCAGCGGCGCATCCTGAATGGCGCATCGTGGTGCTAACGAGTCCGACGGCGGCGCGGTTGTATGAGGTTTGCTGCCCCCAGGTGGAACTGCGAGTGTTTGAGACGGCGCAGTTCAACGGTGCATGGCGCAAGCCGTGGGGTTTGGCACGAATGGCCGTGGCACTGCGTGCCTTGAAGCCGGATGCCTGCCTGCTCGGTGATGATCAGGGCAATGTGGCGCATCTGCTGGCACGACTGAGCGGCGCGCAGGTGTGCGTTGGACCGCAGACACCTCATGTGCGACTCAACGACCTGCTGCATCATCGTGAGGCGGTACAGGGAGAGGAAACTGTGGCGGCACATAACTGGCGCATCGCCGGATCGCAATTTGAACTGCCGGAATGCATGCCCGCGCCCGATCTGCGCGCGTTTGGCAGCGATGAATCGGGGGCGATCGTGATTCATGCGGGGGCGAGCCGTGAGTATCAGCGCTGGCCGTTGCGCCATTTTATTGATCTGGCGAACCGGCTCGCGGAGACGCACACTGTGCGCTGGATTGTACAAGGTGAAGACGCCGGATTGAGCGAAACCGTGCAGCGGGTGAAGACGAATACGCTGGATGAACTGGTGTGCGTGATTGCGGGTGCGAAGCTGTTTGTCGGCAACAATTCGGGACCGATGCAAATCGCCGCCGCACTCGGCACGCCGGGCGTCATTATGATCGGACCATCCTCGCCACGCTGGGATCCCGTCTGGCATGGCGAACGGCTTGAACTGCTGCGTGAGCCGCGCATGAGCTGCCAGCCCTGTGACAGCGCCACGAAGCCGGCGAATCGTTGTTTGAACACGCAGATGCCAATGGCCTGCCTGAATCGCTGGAGCGTCGATGCGGTGCATGAGCGGGTGATCAAACTTTGCAGGCCATCGTGAACAGATCGGGCTGCGTGCAGTGCAGGTCGATGCCGCGTTCTTTGGCTGCATCGCCATGACGGATTTTGAGCAGGAGGCTGGCGAGGCTGAATACGACCCGACCCAGGATGCGGCGAATCCGCCCGTTGGTAGAGCCGGAGCAGTAATGACGGCCTTGGATGGAAATGTGTGTGAAACCGCAGGCGCGCAGGCACTGGGCAATGCTAGCGGGGGTGAGACCGATCTCGTGAGTGAAGTCACCGTAACGTATGGCGGATGAGAGCGGGCTCTGCGCGTTGAAGGTGAGAAGCCAGAGCTCTCCCCCGGGTTTGAGCGCACTCTTGGCGGCAATGAGAAAACGAATGAATTCGTCCTTGGTGAAGTGCTCGATGATGTCCTTGGCGTGGAGCAAGTTGAACGCAGCGTTGTGCGTTTCGAGAAAGGTGATCACGTTTTCCTGCACCCAGATGCGCGCAGGATCATTCTGGCGAGCGATGGCCAGATCGGCAGGCGAGAGATCGACACCGGTGAGATGTCGAAAACCTTTCGACGCCATCCAGGCAAGCCATTCACCTTTACCACAACCCAAATCAGCGATGGCGGCGTCGCGGTTCGATGGCAGGGCATCGTACGTCGCCTCGTAGTGGGCATACTGCACACTGGCATCCAGTGCTTTCTGGCCGCCAAAGGTGGCGGAATAATCTCGATAAAGGATGTCACGATAACTGCTCATGCTGCGAACTTCTGATGAATGAACCCGGCCCTCGTGGTTGCAAAGAATACGTTCGAACTGGTTACCGTGGAGACACCTAAGCAGGGATGGTCGTTTGCCGTCTTTTCAGGAAACCGGCACGCCATGCGAGAAACCATGCCTCCAAAGGGACGCCTGCAACCACCATGCATGCCATGACGAAACCTCCCAGGATGAAACATGCCTCTGCAAAACCCAGACTCATACCGCGCGCATGCACGACCGCGACAACGGCGTCCAGCAGCGGCTGATGCAGGATGTAAAGAGGATAGCTTAGCATGCCGAGCCAACCCGCCGCCGACGTCAGCACCCGCAGGCCCGGCCAGTGAGTGCTGCCCAGCACCAAACCCAGCCAACCGGGCAGCCCCAGCCAACCTAGCATCACAAACACGGACACCGGCACATGACGTCCAAGCAGCCAGAGGTGGGCAACGTAAATCCCAATGATCCAGCAAACGGACACCGACAGGAGCCAAGGGCGGACGTGAGGGACCCAAGTCTCCCAGCACTGGGCAAGCAGCGCACCTCCCAGCCACAGTGGAAACTGCGCAGCAATCAAGGCCATGGGCAAAGCTGCAACTTGCACGTCTGCTCCCCACAAACGTTTCCATGCTGCAAACAACACCCCTGTCAGCAAAAGCGTGCCGACGAGTGAAACCGCAAAAGCCCGCCCCGGCCGCCAGCTGCAGCCTGCAAGCACCAAAGGCCAAGCTACATAATAAGCAGCCTCGTAGGTCAGGCTCCAAGCCGGCTTGACCGCCGGTAGTACTCCGGTGATGCCCTGCAACATGAGCAGATGGGAAAGGAGGCTCCCGAACCCCAGCCAGCCCGATACCATTATGCCTAGCATCAACGCGACCAGGTAAAGGGGATAAAGGCGCGTTACCCGTGCCAGAAAATAGGGGGCTCCAAATTCCCCGCCTTTTTTGCGCAAATTGAGAATCGCCTGATGAATGCAAAAGCCAGACAGCACAAAAAAACCGTTCACCCAAAATCCACCGTTTCCAAACACAACCTCCATCCACGGCGGCACAGTGGCATCTCTGACGATGAGCCGGGCTGATTCAATGACGTGAGAAACCAGAACCATGATGGCCAGCAGGCCACGCATGAGATCAACCGCTATTCCCTCAGGACTGGTTTTTAACCTGCTCACGCGGCGAGTTGATGTTGGATGAAAGTGGCCCACTGTGCAGCGACAGCATCATGCGTGTAGAGCATGCGAGTACGTTCGTACTGGCTCTGAGCGATTGTGGAACCACCCATCACACCACGAATGCGTTCGGCAAGTGCGTGGGCATCGCTACAAGGGAATAGGGCAGCTTTGAAGCCGATGACTTCAGGGATGGCTCCACTGGAGGACCCGAGTGTCGTGACTCCGCAGGCCATGGCCTCGATGAGGACATGGCCAAACTGTTCCTCCCAACAAATGGCCATAGTTCGCACCGGTTTACTGGCGAGGACGAAGACATTGAGGGAGCGCAGGAAAGCGGGGATTTCGAAATGCGGACGTGGCGGCAGCAGGTGCAGCCATGGCCGCGTCTGCTGCTGCTCCTTAAGCCAGGATTCGAGTCTGCCAGAACCGAGAATGGCGAGATGAACGCCCTGCAGAGCCTCACAGGCCTGAAGCAGTTCGTGGAGGCCTTTTTCTTCCGTCAATCGCCCGCAGTAACCGACGATGAATGCATCTGCAGGCAATCCGCAACCTTGGCGCAGAGCGACGCGCTCGGCAGATGAAGCGGGCTGGTGATTGGCAAGATCGACGCCGAGCTGCGGAGCGACGAGCACATCGTCAGCACGTGCGCCATGCCGCTGCACGAGTTGAGATGCGGCTTGATTGCCGGCGATGATAAAGTCGGTCGTGGCGGTCATGGCACGATAAATGGGATCGAGTATGAATCCCTTCCAACCTAGGCGCTCGACGTTCTCCCAGGTGAACTCGCCGAACAAGGCGTGACGTTGCAGCAGTGATTTCCAAATCCGTGCCTGCCAGCAGACACAGGCCCAAGGTTCGTTTTCGACGAGAACCACATCAAAACGACGCGACCCCATGACTGCGGCGAGGCCAACGTAGAAAAAGGTGGTCGTGGTTTGACCACGACACGGCAGGCGAATGAGCCGGTAGTTGCGGGTGGGCGCGTCACTGTCGTTGTCGAAGTCGGCAGCAGGTCGTCCCATCACCATGCCTTGTTCAATGACGGAGGTGACACAGACGAGGTCGAAATGTATGGCAAGTGATTGCAACTTCTTGCGATTTTCAAGGGCCGCATAGGTATGGCTGATGAGCAGCAGACAGGGTCTCATGCAATGGAAGGCTTGGCGGCAGCAGCCTGGGTGAGCAGATCGGCAAAGCGCTTGGAATAGGTCTCGCTGTCGATGGCATGTTTCAGCGACTGCCCCTGCGGCTTCCAGAGGCCATCAACAAACTCGGCGAGCACCGAGGCGATACCGCCGGCATCGAAGGGGATCTGGCGACCATTGACCTGGTCTTCGAGAATCATCTCGGAGCCATGGTGAGGTGTAAGGAAGAGCGGAAGCCCGCAGGCGGCGGCTTCAATCTCGACGAGAGCAAACGCTTCCGAGTAGGAAGGAAACAGCAGGGCATCTGCCGCGGCGAGGTAACGCTCTACATCTGGCACCATGCCGGCGAAGGTGATCCAGTCCTCTTTGGGACCCAGTTCTGCCTGGAGCGCGGCCAGCCGTTCCGGGCGGCCACCGACGACCAGAAAGCGCACCGCAGGATGGGTGGGAACGAGGCAGCGGAGAGCCTCAACCGCAAGGAAGAACCCCTTGCGGCGATAGTGCCCAGCGCTGACAAAAATAAATACATGATGGGAATTATCGTAGCCGAGGCGGCGGCGCATCTCCGCGCGAAAGGCATCCCGCACACCGAGATTGAAACGCGCGGGGTCGTAACTGTTGGGCAGGACTTGAACCGGTATGTGCGGAGCCTCGGCGCGCATGTCATCCGCCACAGATTGCGAGACACAGATGAGCTCCCTGGCGGTGGTCTGGCGCAAAAAATGGCGCGCGCGGCGGAGTCCGAGAACCGTGGCAAAGCGCTCGACCAGATCCCGCAAAGAATGGATGCCAAGGCTGCGCTGGCGCTTCTCCCAATCGAAGGGAGAGAAATGCACATGACACACATCACAAGCCTTGTAATACCAAGCGAGGGAATAAATGAGGTCGGGGCGAGGCTGTTTTTTCACTGTGAACAACCACCAGGCCCGCCAGAAGATGAGCCATCCAAACACGTAGCCGCCGAAGATGCGAACATCGCCGATGCGCGGAAGCTTGTGGATGCGGACAGGAAGGTCGGCCTCGCAACTCCAGCACCAAGCCTCAACCTCCATGCCGCGGCTTCGCAGGGTGTCGAGCGCGCGCAGCACGCCTTTCATCGACGGGCTGGCGAACGTTAGGTTGGGATCGATGATGAGGAGCCTCATCAGCGTGCAGCTTTTTGAGATAGCATGAGAATGCTAAAGGGGGTGTCGGTGCGGCGAGCTTCCGCGTTGAGATGAGTTTCTGCATCTACCCAGGCATCGGGCACAATGGAACCATGCGCCGGGAGGTTTGAAGCAGAGACCATGCGGTCTGTGGTACGCCGGATGAGGAAATAGTCCGTATGGAGCGGCTTCAGGCCATGCGGAGCAAAAAGTGCGGCGAGATCGCTCTCCGTGTAGCCTTCACGAAAGCGACCGTCGTTGGGGAAGGACTCCGGCGGATGCGGCACAGTGATGAGCGCGTAGCCGCCAGGCTTGAGCACGCGACAGAGCTCTGCGGCGGCTTTTTCATGATCTTCAATGTTCTCGATGACCTGGGTGCTCATGACCATGTCCATGGACTCATCTTCCAGCGGCACATCAAGCCGGCGGTAGTTTTCTGCGTCGAACTCCAGCGCCACGACGTTTTTTGCAAAGCCGGCAGAGAGGAACGCCGCAAAAACTCTCCCGAGCCAGCGCCTCCGTCAAACAAGGTCTGCGCGCCGGGCATCTTGGCGAAGGCCTCCCGCAGACGCTCCCATTCCACACGATACCGAAGGGTGTTGGCCGTTTAGCAGAAGCGCCGGAGGACCAGACGAAAAATGACCTGGGGCAACCGAAGCCAAGGAGCATGTTTCCTGGCCGCCATTTTCAATGCATTGGGCAACGCATGGAAAATGCGCCGCAGTCCGAGGCCCTTGTCGTCATGGGCCAGCAGCCATTTGGCGGGATGGACGACGTTGAGTTTCACACAGTCTGCCTGCCGTGAGATCCACTGGGCGTCCGGGATGGAGGCGGCCCAGCGGGAGTCTTTATGGACATAGAGCACCACGTTCTGCTGGTAGTAGTAGGCGCAGTCTGGCGCGCCCCAGGCATGCCGGCGCAGCAGATCAGAAGCAAGGTAGCCACGAGCCAGGAATTTTTCCGCCCAGTAGCTCTGCCACTGCTCATTGCGGTGATCAGTGCCACCTTGGAAAGGGATGGCGGCCGAAAACGCCACCACATCCGAGCAGGAGCAGAGGAAATCAACAAACCTCTCCGCCTTGTCCGCAGTGAGATGCTCTGCCACTTCCATGCTGATGGCCATATCAAACCTGGAGCCAGGAGACTGCGGCGGGTTTTCCAGATCGACAGGCGTGAAGCGGTGCCAGGCGAGTTTAAACTCCTTCTCCTGGACGTAGCTGCCGTCAAAACCCCGCAGGGTGGGGACGCCCAGCTCGTCAAACACACTCAACCAGGTGCCCACTCCGCAGCCGATGTCCACCGCGGAGGCGGGCTGCAGCAAGGCGACGAGCTTTGACACTATGCAGCGGGCCGAGGCCTTCGATTCATCGGCGTAGGCGCTATAAAATTCGGGATCATAGAGGATGTTCATGATTGATTTGCTCGCTCACACCACACGCAGGCCACACCTGCGCAGCGCGGCCTTGGCGAAGGCCTTGCACTGAAACAACACGCGACGTGGCACCGACCAGTGGTGATAATTTTCCAACTCGTGCAGCAGCTTGATTTTCTGACGAACAGCGTCCCCTGGCTGGATGCAGGTGGCGTGGTGCATCACCACAGGCCAGGGCATGCGCACGCCATGGCTGCGCGCATAAAAGTGGTCGCCCAGAAGCTGCCAGTGCAAGGCTTCAGGACGGCGGAGCAGCAGGTTGATGGCGTCCTGCTCGTTGCCCTGAGTCTCAGACACCGTGGCCCTGCGGACAGCGCGAAAGAAGTCCAGGGACTCACGGCAGCACCGAATGGCATAGAAGCCCCCGCAGGCGTGGTCTGTCTTTTTGTTGAGCCGTTGCGCGACAAACTGCAGGCCAGGCTGTTCAAAGGGACCCAGGATGTCCGCGGCTAACATGCCAAAGAACTGGATGTCGATGTCCGACCAGATGATGACCTGCCCTTCGTGACGGCTGATGGAGGTGATAATCTCATCCACCTTGAACAAGATGCAGCGCTTGAAATCGTCTGCCAAAAACTCACCGTCGCCTGCCTGATCCAGTTCGAGAGCGTGAAGGTCAAACTGCGTGTGATCCAGAGAAGGCAGGAAAAAGCGGTCGTACAGAACGCGGTGTGAGGGCGTTATGACGACGTAGAGAGGGATGCGGGAGGCAGGCATGGCCGGGGAAGCAAAAGTCAGCGGCCAAACAAGTCTCCAGAGCGGGCGGAGACATGGATCCAGCTCTTCAGATGCCGCCGAATATTGTGCGAGAACATCCAGCCCCATAAGCCGGCCTGTTGATCGACCGCCAGTTCAGGACAACTGGTGTTGCGATAGGCGGAGAAGAACCAAAGAATCCATGTCGAGACGCAGAAAGAGCCGGCGGAAAGCCAGGCACCACCGCCGAGGGCAAGACCCGTGGCCAGAACGGCGGCCTTGGCCAGAATGAGAAGCAGAAGGGCATGGACGTTCCCCCGTGTGCCGCCGTGCACCAGAGCTGCGCGCCAGTTAAACTGCAGCAGCACTGCTGGAGGAAGGGCCAGCGCAAAGGGAACCGCCAGCATGGCGGCGCTGGCAAAGGCAGGGCCATAGAAAAAGGTGATCAACGTGGGACCCGCAAGCCCGGCACCCAGAGCCAGCGCCACACCGAGGAGGCCGAGCATTCCCAGCGCGCGTGAGATGAAGACGCGACGCTCGTCCGCATTGCGCTCTCCCTTTAAGCGCGACAATCTTGGGATGATGGGAACCAGGAGATAGCCCGCCAACTGAATGCAGATCTCATAGAGCTTCAGCGCGACGGTGAACTCCCCGAGCGCGGTCACCAGACTCCACGCGGCCAGCAGGAGGATCTCCACTTTGAAAAAAAGAGATTCAGCCTGGCCTTGAAGTAGGCTCTTCATGGCCCAACGCACCAAGCTGCGACTGCACGCAGCCAGCCGTTGTACTGAAACAAATTTCTTCAGCCTAGGAATGAGATGAGCCCAGCCCAAAAGAGCGCCAAACAGGGTTTCCCCGGCGGTGAGCACCAGCAGAATGCCGATGGAGACACCACTTGCCGCAGCCGCCACCCGTGCGCAGATGCCCACCACTCCTATGAAGGTACCAATGAGGGCGGCTTGGGCGGACCTGCCCTCGGCGTGAAGGTCGGCAAAAAAGAGGTTCCCTGCCTGCAGCAGCGTGGGCAGGGCAAAGGCAGGCAGAGACCACGCGATCTGCTCATAAGCCGGCGAATGGCGCAGCAACCAGGCCAGACCGCACAACAGCAACGCTCCTAGAATACCCAGGGCCGTCATGACCACGACGCCGGCCTGCAAAATAGTGGAGGAATGACGGCGCAGACCTGCCGCTGCCATGGAATGGGCCGAAGGCATGCCAAAATCACACGCGGCGGAGACCAGCCCTGTCATGGCAAGAGCAGCGGACAAGGTGCCGAGCCCCTCGGTGCCCAGCTTTCGACTGATGTAAACCGTGGACACCAAGCCACCCAAAAGACGGACGGCATGGCACCCGATGAGAACAAACGAAGTCATAAGGCTGACACTTCATCAAATGGGATCTTCAGGCTCATCTACGGCGCGCCATTCGCAGGGGATAACAATGGCGTACAGATGGCGCTGACATCGGCCTGACAGGTTTTTCAGCCGCTGCGGGCACCACGCTCCGCTGCTGGTTGATGTTTGCCCACATGATCCCAACAAGCAGCCACATGAACAGATTAACAGGAAAGATGTTCATGCGGTTCCCGCTGATCATGCAAGTGGCAAGCAGGCCCAACACGACACCCAGGGACGCTGCGGAGATCCACCGTTGCCTGCTATCCCGCAGCGCCCAGATGGAACGGTGAATACGCACGAGAAAAAAGATGCAAAACGCGATGATGAACACGACGGGGACCACGCCATGGGACAGAAGTGCGGAAGTGAGCGGATCATGACTGGCCAGGGTGCCCTTCACGTTTTCACTGGCACCAAACAACGTCCAGATCTGACCGTCAGATACTAGGTGCCTGAAACCTTCCAGCCGGTCGCTGAAAGTTTGCACACGTGTAATCTGATCCATAAATGCTGATCCGGGAGGCAGGTAATAGGAGACAAAAGCCTGCATATTCGCCAGACGATCCTGCAGCCAGGAGGCGGCCAAGATCAGGGTAGTGTAAAATGCGAGCCCAACGCCGTAAACGAGGCAGGTGCTGGAATAACGCAAGGCAGCGACGGCTATGACACCACCGGCGAAGATGATTAGCAAATCGCTGCGGGAGGTGGAGGCGACCACTCCTGCCAGATAACACAGGCCCAAGAGGAAGGCCCGTGTGCCAGGAAGCGAGCGGCGGCGGGCCGCCGCAGGGCCGGACAGAAAGGCCAGTAGCGCAAACATGGCGCATATGGCGCCTAGGGCAGTAGGCGAGTTCAAGGTGGAAAACGGTCGTACATCTCCCGTGATGATCTGGCTGATCAAAATCGAAAGGCCCGTCTTCAGGTACTCCACCTCAAAGTTCGCCAGTCCAAATGCGGCCTGATACATGCCATACAGCGCCACCGGCACGAATCCGATGAGCACCGTCTTCAAAAGCTTTAGCTGGTCTTCCATTTCAGGGAAAAGCAGCGGAATGATAAAGATGAAGGCCGAGTAGGCCGCGCCATTGGCCAGATCCTGGGCCATGCCAGTGAAACCCGACGACCCGGCAACGGTAGCAAACGCAGCCACCGAGCACATGCAGACCAGGCCGAGGGACTTCATCTGGACAGGACCAAACTTTAGAGAGCCTGCCATGCATTTGGCCAGTGTACCGATCATGATGCTCAGCATCAGCACCGGCGGCGTGGCCAGCACATAGGTCAGGTCTTCATAGCTGATCCTGTCCACAAGCACCAGCAGACGCTTCATCAGGTCGGTGTAGCCGGACATCAGAACGAGCATAAAAACGCCCACCCGGGGCTGCCACAAGCCGAACAGGGCAGCCCCCGCCAGGATCAATCGAAACAACAGGCCCAACTGATTCCCGGAGGTCATCATGAGCGAGACGATGAAATACAAGGCCGCGCACAGACCTATGCCAATGATGGCCACCGCTGGGCAACCGCGTGACTCAGAGCTCATGATGAGGCACCAGGCATCTCTGACGAGACCCCGGAGATGAAGGTTAAACGACTAACTTTCCGCAACGGCAAAGCTTTGTTCAGCCACATCGCAGAGGAGATGCCCGATGAGAAGGTGGCATTCCTGAACGCGGGCGGTGATCGCGGAGGGTGCTTTGAAGCTCAGCTTGGCTTCAGCAGCGCAATCGGCACCTTTTTCGCCGGTGAAGGCGATGGTGACACAGCCGCGTGCATTGGCGGCTTGAAGACCGAGCAGCACATTTTTGCTCGTGCCTGAAGTGGAAATGCCAAGCACGACATCACCGGGCTGGGCGAGCGCTTCGATCTGGCGCGAGAAGACGGTTTCGTACCCGAAATCGTTGCTGTGCGCGGTGAGGATCGAGGTGTCGGTGGTCAAGGCAAGACCGGCGAGGGCCGGGCGGTTGATGCGGTAACGCACGACGAGTTCGGCGGCGAGATGCTGTGCATCAGCAGCGCTACCACCGTTGCCGAAGAAGATGATTTTCTTCCCGTCTCTCAATGCGGTCAGCCAAGCGGCGGCCAGCGGAGCGATCTGATCACCCATCGCATTCAGTTTGGCGATGGCGTCCTGATGCTCGCTGAGATGAGTTTTAAAGAGAGAGGCGAAATCGGTACTCATTTGGATGAGAAGGCTGCCAGCAGTTCGTCTGGCGTCAATGTGGCGGTGCCGAGCTTGCCAACGACGATGCCGCTGGCGTGGTTTGAGATTTCAGCGGCTTCGAGCAGGCTGTGACCGCTGGCGAGAGCGAGTGTGAGCAGAGCGATGGCGGTGTCGCCAGCGCCGGAGACATCGAAGACTTCACGCGCACGCGTGGGGATGTGATGTGGAGGCTGGCCGCGCTCAAACAGCATCATCCCCTGCTCACCAAGGGTGACGAGGACACTGGCGACATTCCATTTGGCTAGCAGCACACGGCCCACTTCGAGGAGTTCGTTGTTTTCGAGCGGAGCTTCTGACAAGAGATGGTCTTCGAGACCGGCGGCGGCAAAGGCTTCGAGGCGGTTTGGTTTCACCAGAGAAACGCCGGCCCAGGGCAAGGGATTGCGCGGAGAAGGATCGACAGTGACGATGAGATTGTGCTCGGCGGCGATCTTCGCGACCAGTTGCATGAGCTGCTCGGTCATGAAGCCCTTGCCGTAGTCTTCGAGGATGATGGCGTCGAGATTGGGCGCCAGATCACGGAGGCGCTGCTCTACTACAACGAGCTCGGCTTCGGTCAGCGGCAGGAGTTTCTCACGGTCCACACGGACGATTTGCTGCTGGCGTGCGGACACGCGTGCTTTCGAGATCGTGGGCAGCGTGGGATGAACGAGAAGCGGGGCGGGATCGACCTTGTCTTCGATCAAGAGTTCCCGCAGCTTGTCTGCGGCCATGTCCTTGCCGACGCGGCCCATGAGATGGGTGTTCGGCGAAAAGGGCGAGATGTTGCGGGCGACATTGGCGGCACCACCGGGATAGAATTCCTCACGGGTGACTTCCACGATGGGCACGGGAGCCTCTGGGGAAATGCGGCGCACATGGCCCCAGATGAAGTGATCGAGCATGACATCTCCCACCACGAGGATGCGGCCTTGCGCGAGTCGCTGGAGATGATCGCGGTTAAAGGTCATTTGCTGCGGCGTGCGCGGACGGCGGCGGCGAGTTCGTCGAGCATGGCTGCTGTCGTCTCCCAGGAGACGCAGGCATCGGTAATGCTCTGACCATAGGTGAGCGGCTGGCCGGGCTTGGTGTCCTGGCGGCCTTCGACAAGATGGCTCTCAATCATCACGCCGGTGATGGCGGTGCTGCCTGTAGCGATTTGTTCGGCTACCGAAGCGGAGGCGACGGGCTGCTTGCGGTAGTCCTTGAGGCTGTTGCCGTGGCTGCAATCAACCATGACGCTGGCGGGCAGCCCTCGAGAGGTGAGCTGGTCCGCGACGGTCTTGATGGAGACCGCATCGAAGTTTGTGCCAGCTTTGCCACCGCGTAGTATGACGTGGCAGGCGTTGTTGCCCTTGGTGTTCACGATGGCGGCGACGCCGTCCTTGGTCACAGAGAGAAAGCAGTGCTGGCCTTTGGCGGCTTCAATCGCATCCAGCGCGACTTGAATGCCGCCGTCGGTTCCGTTTTTGAAACCCACTGGCATGGACAAACCGGAAGCGAGCTGGCGGTGCACCTGGCTTTCGGTGGTGCGCGCCCCGATGGCCCCCCAGGCGACCACATCGGCGATGTACTGCGGGGTGATCACGTCGAGGAATTCCGTGCCAGCGGGAACGCCACGCTTGGTAAGCTTGATCAGAAGATCACGCGCGCCACGCAGACCACCGTTGATGTCGAAGGAGCCGTCGAGATGCGGATCGTTGATGAAGCCTTTCCAGCCGACGGTGGTGCGCGGCTTTTCAAAATAGACACGCATCACGATCTCCAGATCGGCGGCATACTTCTCCCGTGCTTGAATGATGTGCTGGGCGTATTCAAGCGCGGACTTGGTGTCGTGGATGGAGCAGGGCCCGACGACGACGAGCAGACGGTCATCCTTCAGAGTCAGGATGGCTTCAGCACGTTTGCGCGAATCTTCAATGAATGCGGATTCCAACTCTCCTAGGCGGAACTCATGCATGAGCAGAGCGGGCTGGATGAGAGGAAGGATTTCAGCGACGCGAAGGTCGTCAGTGGGATGGGTTCGGCTCACGGCAAAATGGGGACAAAAAGCGGGCGCGCAGAATGGAGGAATCTGGCGGAGGTG
Source organism: Verrucomicrobia bacterium 12-59-8 (assembly GCA_002279765.1). The sequence goes on from NCCR01000033.1 coordinate 44,005, forward strand.
GAAACCGAAAGTTCAGAGAAGATGCAAAATCGCCGTCATGCGGCACGCTGCCGCCCATGGTGCCCATCTCTCAGGCACCACCGCAGGTCGATGGATTTCGGGTGCGCACAGGACGCGGGCAAGTGAGGCCAGCCGTGGGATTCCACGCATAGCAAATATGCCAATTACGGAAATTTGCATGATTTGGGTATTTTAGCAAAGCTAAATATCTGGCAACGCGTTATGAAATACTTTGGGGAAACACCCTTTGAGCTGCTCAGTAAACAAAAAAGGCGGTCGTTGCCGACCGCCTTTCGTGAAGTTGTTGAACGATCAGGTTTTAGATGTCTTCACCCACAGCGTAACGCACAAAGCGGCGCACGATGAGGTTTTCACCCAGTTCGGTGATCTTGCCTTTGATCAGATTCGCGATGGTGAGATCGGGATCTTTAATGAAGGCTTGTTCGAGCAGGCAGTTGTCGGCATAAAATTTCTCCATTTTGCCGTCCACGATTTTGTCCACGATGTTCGCGGGCTTGCCTTTGACCAGTTCGGCACCGATCTCACGCTCCTTGGCGACGAGGTCCGCAGGGACATCTTCGCGTTGGAGGTAGCGAGGGTTCGAGGCGGCGATGTGAAGGGAGATGTCCTTCACCAGAGCCTGGAAGTTTTCATTGCGGGCGACGAAGTCGGTCTCGCAGTTCACTTCGATGAGCACGCCAATGCGGCCGGCCATGTGGATGTAGGAGGCGATGATGCCTTCCTTCGTCTGGCGGTCAGCCTTCTTCTCGGCCTTGATGGTGCCGTTTTTGCGGAGGATGGTTTCGGCCTTCTCAAGGTCGCCAGCGGCTTCCGTGAGGGCTTTTTTACATTCCATCATGCCTGCGTTGGTCTTTTCACGCAGGGTCATGACGAGTTTAGCGGAGATTTCAGCCATGTGTCGGTTGGGGGGGGGTGAAATGGGTTACTTCTTGGCTTCAGCAGTGGCGACGATGACGGGGTCAATCAGCTTCTGCAGGATGATGCGGATGGAACGGATGGCGTCGTCGTTGGCGGCGATGGGGTAGTCGATGATGTTCGGGTCGGCGTTCGTGTCCACGAGGGCTACGATCGGGATCTTCAGACGGCGGGACTCATGGACGGCGATGTGCTCACGTGCGGAGTCAACGATGACGACGGCGTCAGGGATCTTGCCCATGTGACGGATGCCGCGAAGATTGCGCTCCAGCTTGATACGCTCGCGGTTGAGGCCGGCGAGCTCCTTCTTGGACATGAGCTTGAACTCAGGCTTGCTCTCGATCTCTTCGAGGTAGTTGAGACGGGCGATGCTCTTTTTGATCGTCTCCATGTTGGTGAGCGTGCCGCCCAGCCAGCGATGGTTGACGTAGAACTGTCCGCAAGCTTCGGAGGCCTGCTTCACGGCTTCCTGAGCCTGGCGTTTGCAGCCCACGAACAGGATTTTTTTGCCGCGACGGGCGAGGTCGGCCAGGAATTCAGCGGCCGTGTCGATCTGCTTGACGGTTTCCTCGATGTTGAGGATGTGAATCTGGTTTTTGGTGCCCATGATGAAGCTCTTCATCTTGGGGTTCCAGCGCTTGGTTTGATGTCCGAAATGGACTCCGGCTTCGACGAGCTCGGCGAGGATCTGTGTTGACATGTATTTGGTATCTAAGGTGCCTGTCTTCCGCACGTTTTGGGGGCAAAACGCTCAGCCACAAGGGCTGATCCGGTCGAATGGGCTTCGGTTTAAACCCCTTGGCCTGACCAACATGGCCCGACAAAAGGGGCGCGATGTTACCGGCATCCCCTGCGACGGCAAGCGGTTTTTCTCCTGCGGAATCGTCACATAAAGGTGATTCCCCACCCTGCCATGCCGAGAGTCACTCTTTGCAGTAGGCCTGAACCTATGCCTATAATCAAATCAGCTTTGCCAGCGCGTCCGGCAACGGCAGAACAAAGTCCATTTTTTCCTCGGTATCGGGGTGGATGAAATGGAGTTCGCTGGAATGCAGACCCAGACGTCTGGCGGGGTCGGTGGTGGCGCCGTAGGGCTTATCGCCGACGATGGGGTGGCCCATGTCGGAGAGATGGACGCGGATTTGATGGCGGCGGCCGGTTTCGAGCTTCAGTTCGACGAGCGTGGTGTGATGCGTGCGCTTGAGCACTTTGAAGTGGGTGATGGCCTCGCGGGTGTCTTCATCCGGCGGGACGCTGCGGACGCGGAGGGAAAACTCTTCATTGAGATGGCAGCGCAGGGTGCCGGAATCGCGCTTGATCACGCCTTCGGCGATGGCGAGGTAGGTTTTGTCAAAGCGATGCCAGTTCTGCTGCAGGATGCGCTTGAAGGGCTCGGTTTTGGCGAAGACGATGAGGCCGGAGGTGTCGCGGTCAAGGCGGTGGACGATCCAGACGCGATTGCGGACATCGGTGCCGCGCACATGGTCGGTAAGTGCGGCATAGGCGGTGCGGCCGTTACCGGAATCCGTGGCCACGGTGAGCCAGCCGGCGCCTTTGTTCAGCACGATGATGGCCTCGTCTTCATACACGATGCTGAGACCGGCGGGCATGGGCTTCACGTCGGCACGTGGGGCGCGCTCCACTTTGATGGTGATCTTGTCGCCGGGCTTGAGCTTGTGGTCGTGGCGGGTGACGGCGTGGTCATTCACTCGAACGCTGCCATATTTGAGCCACTGCTTGAGGCGGGTGCGCTTCATGTCCGGCCAGCTCTCGAAGAGAAAAGGCAGAAGTTCGGCGGTGACGGTGACGGTGCGTTGCTCGGGCATGAGGTCTCATGCCACGGAAAAAAGATGCTGGCTAAGGAAAAGCGGGATGGCACGTTTCTGCTGGGTTCAAAAAACGCGCCCCCCATGTTCCTGCTTCGCTCCTCCCTGATCGTTTCACTTCTTTCTGCCTCCTCCGCTTTTGCAGCGGATTTCAGGAAGGACATCCAGCCCATTCTGGAGCGGAACTGTTATGAGTGCCACAGCCTGAAAACCGGGAAAAAGAAGGCCGGGTTCGTGTTCGACGACTTGTCCGTTTTCAAGCAGGACATCGCCGACAACGATGTGGCGCAGATCCGGCCCGGCAAGCCGGGCGAAAGCCATTTCCTGGAAATCCTCGTCAGCGACGGCAAGAACCACATGCCGCCCAATGAAAACCTCTCGGGTCCAGAGATCAAAAAGATCACGGAATGGATCACCGAAGGGGCCAGCTTTGAAAAAGACGCGCCGAAACTGGCTCCGATGGCTGCGAAAAAATCGCTGCCACCGATCATGAGCTGGACGAATATGGACGGTAAAACGATCAAGGCGGGGTTTGTGCGGCTGGACGGTGAGAACGTGGTGCTGAAGATGCCGCTGAACGCCGCCGAGGTGCCCTACCCGCTGGCGAAGCTGTCCGAGGCCAGTCAGAAGCTGGCGCGTGATTGTGCAGCGCCTTGAGGTCACATTTCCGCCAGCGCGTCACTCACGGCGGCTTCGAGGGGGCGTGAGCCGCTGCCGCCGAGACGTTCGTCGAGAGCTTCGAGACGCTGGATGAGATCCGCGACGTGCTTCCTTGGGTACATGCCTCCGGCCTCGGCACAAAAGTGGGTGCGACAGCCAAAGGGGCGGTTTTTATAAATGGTGCAGCGGCCATCTCTGCCCAGCAGCGGGCAGGCACCGTCGGGATGGGGTTTGAGCGCCTTGCGCCCGCTGGCGCGGACGCCCTGGGCTGCGTATAAGGCCTCCCCACGGGTGAGCATCGGTGTGTGGCCTGCCAGCCTGAAGTGACAGCAGCGGGTGCGCATTTCGCACTGGCGGGGCAGAGGCCGACGCTCCAGTTCGGTATAAATCGCCTCTATTTCGCGGCGGTGGTCTGGCTTCGAAGGTTTCATGCAGTGTGCATTCAGCATGGCTGTGCTGGCTTTTGTGGCACGCGATTTTTGCAAAGCGTCATTTTGAGATTTGAGATTTCCCATTCCGCCCCCATCGTACGAGCTCGTGATGTCGCCCCAGTCCAGTTTCCGCGTCATCCGAGGTCAACCACCATCCCCTAGAGACATCTGAAGCACGCATGAGTCTGCCCGAAATTGCCGGACATGAATTGCAGGACCTGGTCGGCAGCGGGCGGTGTGGAGCCGTGTATCGGGCAGTGTCCACCAACGGCAAAGCCTGTGCGGTGAAGGTGTTCAGTTCGATGGCGATCAACCGCAAGGCGCTGGCCACCGCCTTTCGCGCCCTGCAGCAGATGCCGCATCATCGCGGCGTGCTGCCGGTGGAGAACTACAGTTTTGACAGAACACCCTACTTCTGCGTGATGCCACTGGTCGGGGTGATGACCAAAGACAGCCATGGCCGCCGTCAATGGCAGACGCCGACGCTGGAATCCGCCTGCAACGGCCTGCCACCGGAGCAGGCCTGGCGTCACATCTATGAGGTCGCTGATGCGCTCTCCTGGCTGCACAAGCACGGCATCCCGCATGGCAACCTGCGCCCGTCGAACATCCTGCTGGAGGACGACGCGGAATCCTCGATCCGTCTCACTGACATCGCGCAAGGCTGGGTGGGAGGCATTCACCACCTGGAACTGACGGATCACTTTGTGCATCTCTGCCCGGAACAGGCGGAAAACCCGGATGGTGTGTTCGCCGGCTATGGGCCGTCGTGGGATGTGTACAGCTTTGGTGTGCTGGCGTACCGCCTGCTTAACGGCACCCTGCCACGCGGTGCTGAGATGTGGGAGAGCGAGGTCGAACGCGCCCGGCAGCAGGCGGCCTCAGGACTGGCGGTACAGGTGGACAGCAATGCGCTGCTGGCCGCCGTGAAAGCGCAGCCGAAGATCTACTGGCCCCAGGCGGCGCAGTCCAAGTGGGAGGAGCGCCGCCGCAACATCATCGAGCGAGCCTTGGATTTAAACCCGGTCGCGCGCTGGGCGGACATGCGCGAGATTGTGCGTGAGTTTGAGGTGCTGGAAAGCGACTACCTGCTCGAAGAATCACGTGAACAGACCGTTCGCGAGCGTCAGAAGCAGGCAAAGAAGGTGCTGACGTGGCAGACCACCGCCATCTCTCTGCTGGTCATTTTCGTGCTCTGCTTTGTTTACGCCTTCAAAACCCAGCGAAACCTGAACAAGGCGGAGAACACCATCTCCAACATCAACGGGGTGCATCAAATGGAAAGTGATGCGCTCAACGGCCGCATCGACTCCCTGATCGGTGAGCGCGATGTGGCCCGCAGTGCCAAGGCGGTGGCGGATCAAAATCTGCAGAACTCGCAGAACGCGGTGGACCAATTCCTCACGCAACTGCTGCAGACGCCCACGGGCAATGAGATGGAGGCGGGCTTTCAGAAGGAGCAGCTCAAAGATGCGCTGGCCTACTGCATGCGGGGCCTGCCGGCGCTGCCAGTTGCACCTCAAGCTGCGGAACACGACGCAGGCGGTGGTTTACCTCACAAAGGCGCGTGATCAGGCTGCCGAATTGATCAGCAAGGGAGTCGGCGAAGGAGCCCAGATCGCGCTCTATCAGCAGTGGCTGGGCCGCTACAGCCTGCTCCTCTCCGACATTCGTGGACGCGAAGGCCGCCATGTGGAGTCTCTCACCCTGCTTAAGGAGGCCACGGTCAATCTCGACAAGGGCTTGGCCGCTGATCCGAAAAACCGCCTCGCGCGGAATGAATGCGCCCGTGCCTGGCTCGAATACGGCCTGCGCACGCTGCGCAACGGTGATGTGGCCGACTCCGAGCAGGCGCTGGCGCGTGTGCCGACGATTCTCGACGCCAAGCTGATCGGGCACGACTTGATCAACGACGAGAAATTCATCCTGGCACGCGCCAAGTTTGCCAAAGGCATCAGCCAGCGTGATGCGGGCAAGGTCGAGGAGGCGCTCAACACGCTGATTGATTCCGTGAAGGACATGGGCGAGCTCGTACTAGGCAGCAGCCCGCGCAATCAGGACCAGGCCCTGCTGCTGGCCGAAGCCTACACCGAGCTGGCGGAGCTGATCGGGCGTCATTTCAGCGGTTCGGATGCCAAGGAGGCGCACAACCAGGCCGTCCCGATCCTGCTCGAACTCAACCGGCTGCTGCCAGAGTGGGCCGAGGTGAAGTACCTGCTCGCCCGCAACTACGGTGCCCTTGCTTCGCTCGCGCGCGATGCAGGCAACCCGGCTGAGGCAAGCAAGAAGAAGCAGGACGCCATCGAACTGGTGAATGAAGTCCTGGCGGACAACCAGGACAATGCACGCTATGGCTTTTTGCTTGCCAAACTGCGTGGTGAATACGCCGAACTGCTCGCTGACAGCGGCAAGACTACCGCCGCCATTCCGATTGCGAAACAAGCGGTGGAATCGCTCGAAGCACTTATTCAGGCGCAGCCTGCCAATGACAAGCTCACCCCGGAGCGACGCATGTGGGCCAGCCAGCTCGCGCAGCTTTATGGCTCGCTGGGCCACACCAGCGAGAGCGCCGGCAAGAAGGCCGAGGCCAAGGCAGCCTTTGCCAACGCCGTGGCCATCTGGGAAAAACTTGCCGCCGCCATCGCCAATGATGAGGCCATTCAGACAGGTCTCAACTGGAGCAGGGGCCGTCTCGCGAAGTTGAAATGAGCCTTGATGAAAAACAGCAGTCGCTCATCGACGACCTGAACATCATCCACGATCCGCATGAGCGCCTGAACGCGGTCGTCTCGCGTGGGCATGTGCTGAAGCTGGAGGATGCGCACAAGGTCGAAGCGAACCTGGTGCCGGGCTGTGTGTCCCGCGTGTGGCTGCATGGTGAACTTGTCGAAAGGCGCACGCGTTTTATCTGCGATGCGGAATCGCCGATGGTCAAGGGACTCGCCGCGCTGCTGTGCGAGTTGTACAGCGATGCTGATCCTGCCGAAGCCGCCGTGGTGGAACCTCGTGTGTGGGAAGCCTGTGGATTTACTAAAATGCTTTCTCCCACGCGCTTGAATGGCCTGGCCAACATGCGCCACGGGATACGAGCCATGGCGAGCCAGTTCATCACTTCAAACTCGTCCCACTGATCATGCTTCGTTTGCAAAACTTCCATGATTCTGAACTGGCACCGCATCTCGATGCGCTGGGAGAACTGCGTATCGCAGTGTTTCGCGAGTATCCCTATCTGTATGTCGGCACTCTGGAAAATGAGCGCGATTACCTGGGCACCTACCTGAGATCCAACGGGAGCTTGGTGGTGCTGGTGTTTGATGATGACCGAGTGGTGGGCGCGACCACCTGCCTGCCTATGGTGGATGAAGGACCGGAATTTCAGCAGGCGTTTGTGCATGCTGGCCATGACCTAAGGAGCATTTGCTACTTCGGCGAATCGATCCTGCTGCCGGAATACCGTGGCCGGGGCATCGGCAAGGAGTTCTTTGTGCGGCGTGAAGCGCATGTTCGCAAGCTGGGCATGAAACTCAGCACCTTCTGCGCGGTGGATCGTCCAGCCGATCATCCACTGTGTCCGCAGGGTTATCGCCCACTCAATGAATTTTGGCACAGCCAGGGCTATGAGAAGCGCCCAGAACTGCAGGCCACCTTTGTCTGGCAGGAGATTGGCGAAGAAACCGAGTCACCGAAGACGCTGACGTTTTGGACGAAGAAATGGAAAGAGGCCAAAGCTTAGCCGACGATCTTCGAACAATGGCTCAAGCTGCTGCAGATGCCGAGAGACCTTACTTCCCTTTCCACTCGCAGATGTAGCCGACAATGGGCAGGGTGGCATAGGCGTCCCATTCTTTGGCGGAGTCCGCCCAACGACCATTGGGAGATGTCCGAAGATAATTTTCTTTACCGTTGTCATTACTCGGCTCCGCAGGCTCCCACATGGAATAGGTCATCTCCTGGCCATCCACCCAGACCCATTTACCCTCCACTTTTTCATCGGTGGCACCGAGCCATACCCGCAGCTTGGTGAGGGATTTAATGAATACAGCGGTGACTTCATCATGCGCCACAGCGAGCTGACCGCCGTGCTGTTTGCAGCGGGATTGCGCCACTGCCCAGTTCGCCTTCTCCAAGACAACCGCGTACCACTTCCCATTGAAGTACTTCGCATCCCTCGGCAATCCGAGCGGCGGCTTGGGCGCTGCGGCGGGCTGCTGCGCGGGTGCGTACAGTGAGAGCAGAAGGGTGGCAAGAACGATTGAACGGTTCATTGTTATGAATCAACTCTGATCATGGCCGTCTTACAAGCGTGGCGGAAAAGTGAACTGCCAGTTCCGCAGATCGTCGCCATTCCCAGATTCGTCACGTTCATTGGGGCCGTCTGACCAGATCACGAAAGAGCGCTTCACGGCCATTCCTCCAGGATGCACGAAGCCGTCTCCATCGTGCTCAAAATAGAAATGATAAAGCCGGTCCCACCCGTCTCGTTGTTCACCCGCAGGAAGACTCCAAAAAACAATACCGTCAGTATTCTGGCGTCCCGTCCCAGGACTGACGCCGTGCAATTCGTGCCCCAGCGTGATGCTGAACTGATATTCACGAGCGGGACTGTTCAACGGCAGTTTTTGATAATGCTCTTGGAAGCGTTCCAGAGCTTTTGTCGCTGCAGCAAGATCGCTCTTGGTCCGTGCAATTCGGAACGTCTCAAATACAGGCCATGAGGGCAGCCGGTGGGCCGGAAACCTGCTATAGCGCTGCGAATACCATCTCCAGGCACCTGCCAAGCAGGTGAAGATGAGAACCAAGGCAAAGAACAGACTGATTCTCCTGGTCAATGACTTCATTCACACCACGGTGTCAGATCTGGGTTTCAATCTCAAGCCAAAGGAGCAGACGCAGCACCCTTTGTATGCCGGTCCAGCTCAATCTTGCCGAGCGCCAGTGCGCCGAGCAGCCCTGAGCGAGCGCCCAGACCGGGAGCGACGATGAAGTCGTCGAGATTGCGGCCGAGTTCGGGTACGCGGAGGTAACCGTTGTTGAGCCGATGGAGCTGGCCGCGAATAAGCGGCAGGATGTGCTCCTGACTCATGACGCCGCCGCCGAGGATGATGCGCTTGGGGGAAATGCTGAGGGTGAGATTCATGAGCGCGTGGGCCATGACATCAGCGACCTCTTCCCATGCTGGATGGTCGGGCGGCAGGGCGTCCGCCTTGACACCCCAGCGAGAGGCGAGGGAGGTGCCGCTGATGTAGCCTTCGACGCAGCTTTTATGAAACGGGCAGTGGCAGTCCTGCTGCATCGCCGAAGAGTTATGCGGTGGTGGCACCAGAAGGTGCCCAATCTCCGGGTGCAGCATGCCATGGAGGAGCTGGCCATTGATGAGGACGCCACCACCGACGCCGGTGCCGACGGTGATGTAGATGAGCGGGTCCGTATCCTGCCCGGCACCCCAGAGATATTCACCGAGCACGGCGGCATTCACATCAGTGTCCCAGGCGATGGGCACATGGTAGCGGTCGTGCAGCTTGGACACGATATTGGTGAACTGCCAGCCGGGCTTTGGCGTGGTGGTGATGTAGCCGTAGGTCTCGCTTTTTCTGTCGAGATCGATCGGGCCGAAAGAACCGATGCCAATCGCAGCGATGGAGCCGTGCTTCGACTTGGCCATCGACAGGAAGCGGGTCACTCCAGAAAGTGTTTCCTCCGGTGTCGTGGTGGCGATGCGCGTGACATCGCGCATATCGTGAGGGCCGGTGCCGACCGCGCAGACGAACTTGGTGCCGCCAGCCTCAATCGCGGCGATGAGAGGCAGTTCTTCGCTCATGATTGCGGCCGCACAGCGGCGGAGTCACGAATGCCGAGACTGGAGTAGATCTCGCGCGTGGAGTGGGATTTGTTCAAGGTGTAAAAGTGGATGCCATCGACGCCATGATCGAGCAGGTCGTGGCACTGCTCGGTAGCATAATGGATGCCGACCTTCTGTACGGCAGCTTCGTCGCCACCGCAGCGCTGGATGGCGCGCAGGAGCTTGGCGGGGTAACGCGCACCGGCGGCGAGTTCGGCCATGCGGCGCATGCCGGAGGCGCTGGTGATGGGCATGATGCCGGCGATGATGGGGATGTTGATCCCGGCGAGCTGGCAGCGCTCGCGGAAGTCGAAGAAGTCGTGATTGTCGAAGAACAACTGGGTGCAGATGTAGTCCGCACCGGCATCGACCTTGGCCTTGAGATGATCCATTTCCAGCACGCGGTTTGGCGTGGTTGGGTGGCCTTCGGGGAATCCGGCGACGCCGATGCCAAAGCCACGCTTGTCGGGATGCGCGCCGCTGTCGTTGAACTTCTTGATGAAGGCGACAAGGTCGGCGGCATGCTGAAAGGCATCCTTCGCACGGTCGTAGTTGGCGAGGTTCTTTGGAGGATCGCCGCCGAGGGCAAGGATGTTGCTCACGCCGGCCTTCGCGTAACGCTCCAAGATGGCGTGAATGTCGGCCTCGCTGTGGCAGACGCAGGTGAGGTGCGGCACGGCATCGAGACTGGTGGTCGTTTTGATGCGTACCACGAGATCATGGGTGAGCTCTCGCGTGGAGCCGCCCGCGCCGTAGGTGACGCTGACAAAGGAGGGCTTGAAGGCTTCGAGTTCGCCGATGGTCTGGTAGAGCGCCTCAAACGCCTCAGCGCTCTTCGGCGGGAAGAACTCAAACGAGAGGGTGGGACGCTGGTCTTGGAGAATGTCGGCGATGTGCATCGTGTGGTTGCGCGTTAGTGATCAGGCGATGTGTTCGCCTTTGAGGACGTCTTCGAGGGTCTGGCGTTCGCGCACGACGGTGGCTTTCTCATCCTCGACGAGGATTTCAGCCGGCATGGGGCGCGTGTTGTAGTTTGAGGCCATGGTGAAACCATAGGCTCCGGCGCTGAGTACGGCGAGATACTCGCCTTCTTTGACGAGTGGGAGTTCGCGGTTCTGGGCGAGGAAGTCGCCGGATTCACAGATCGGACCGACCACATCGACTTTCTCGACGGTGTCGTTTGCGGGCTGCTTGAGGGGCACGATCTGATGCCAGCCTTCGTAAAGCGTCGGACGGATGAGGTCGTTCATGCCCGCATCGACGATCTTGAAAACTTTGGCGGAGCCGCGCTTCTCGTAGAGCACCTTGGTGAGCATGACGCCGGCGTTGCCGACCATGAAGCGGCCGGGTTCGCAGAGAATGCGCAGGCCGAGCGGTTCGAGATGCGGCACCACGGCTTCGGCATAGGCCTGAATCGTGAGCGGATGGACTTCAGCATTTTCCTGCCACCAGGCGGAGTCGCCAGAGTCGAGGCTCTGCTTGTAGTTGATACCGATGCCGCCGCCGATGCTGAAGAACTCGATGCCGTAGCTCTTTGTCACCTGAGTCACCAGCGGGATAACCTTCTGCACAGCTTCGAGGAAGGGATCAACATTGGTGAGCTGCGAACCGATGTGCATCTGCAGACCTTTGATGATCAGGTTGGGGCAGTCGGCTGCCACGCGGGCATAGACGTCGATGATCTGGTCGAAATCGATGCCGAACTTGTTCTCGCTCTTGCCGGTGGTGATCTTGGCGTGCGTTTTCGCATCGACGTTGGGGTTCACGCGAACGGCTACGGGCGCCTGCATGCCCAGCTCTCCGGCGACCTGATTGATGTAGTGCAGTTCCGCCTCGGACTCGGCATTGAAGCAGTAGATGCCCTGCTTGAGGGCGTACTCGATTTCGTCGCGGGTTTTGCCGACACCGGCAAAGGTGCATTTGGCGGGATCGCCACCGGCCTTGATGACGCGGTAGAGTTCGCCAGCGGAGACGATGTCAAAGCCGCCGCCGAGTTTGGCGATGGTGTTGAGCACGGCGAGATTCGAGTTTGCCTTTACCGCGAAGCAGATCAGGTGGTCCAGCTTTGCCAGAGCGGCGTCCAAACGCGTGTAGTGGCCGGTGATGGTGCTCTTCGAATAGACGTAGAGCGGCGTGCCGTATTTCTCGGCAAGGGACTGAAGCGGGACGTTTTCGGCGAATAACTGGCCTTGGTGGTAGCGGAAGCTGTGCATAAGCGGGCGGCGTAAATAGGCGGGATTCACGCCTGCGCAACCTCGCGACGGTTCATCCTTGATGCATTTCCACGAGTTTCCTCCCCGAGGAAAGCATCTCCACGAGCCACTGACGCATGGCTTTGAAGCCGCGAAGGAGAGCCCCATCCATGACTTCCTGGCAGCCGAAGTGCCGGGCGATCGTGTCTTCAAGCCTGCGGTAACGTGGCAGCAGAATGAGGGTGCTGCGGACAGACGCCGGTGCTGGCGCATGGCGCTGGGCCAGCGAAGGATGCAGCAGTCCTTTGCAAATGACCATGTCTGCATCTGCCAGAGCGATGCGGCGCTCGGGCAAAACCAGCCACGGGTGATAAGTGAGCACGGGACGGCCTGCGGGGTCCTGCTTCAGCCGGACCAGGGTGCGGGCGGGCACGCCCTCAGTGCGGCGGGCCAGAAAGCCTTTCACGCCGGTTTCCACGTCAGTGGCGGTAGCACGCTTATTGAGCAAAAAGTCACTGCCCATGAGCATGCCGAACAGCGTGAGGCGAAATGACCAGCCTGCGAGCAGCATACCCACGAAAATCAGCAGGAGTGAGACGACTGCGCCTGCATAGGGATGAATCAAACTACTTCCAACCACCAGCGCCATGAGGCCGAGCTTGATGAGTTTGAGACCTGCATCGACAATGCCAAAGGGAGAGAGAGCGATCAGCACATTGAGGGCGTGCGAACTGAGCCAGACGACGCCAAAGGCGATGATGGCGACCGGAATGGAAATCCAGGGGGTGTGGACGCTGAAGTCGATCACGCTTGCCAGCGGCATCACGGCCAGTCCCGAGTCCGCCAGCGCATTCAGGGCCTGCGGTTGAACCTTGTTAAAGTGGGCCATGGCGAGGGCTACAAGAGGCACGAAACCGACCGTGGCAACGAGCGCACTGAGCTTGTTTTCGAACAACTCGAGGAAATCGAGCGGCTTTTTGACCAGCGGCGGGGCGGCGGTGCCGAGAAAGTCCTTCAGAAAACAGATCAAGATCAACCCCAAACCTGTGCCCCAGACACCCGGATGGCAGTACCAAGGCAGGCGATGGCGCAAATGGGGCTCAGTCTTGTAGTAAGTCCAGACGCCCATCGCACTGACACCCAGCAGAGGGCTGATGGCGACTCCGGTGATTTCAGAAATTCCTTCCGACAAAGAAACGCCGGGCAGCAGCATGGATTCACGCAGCAGTTTTTCCGGTGCAACCTCGGCAGCTTTGAGAAGTGGGGAGCTCGTCACGGCAACGAGCACCATGGCAAACAAGCAGCGGCGAAACAGGGTATTCATGAGAGGCGTTTGGTTGGTTCTGCCGCATAGCCAATGCAACCCGCCCATGATGCACTGGAATCTACCGCAGGCGCTGACAAAAAATCACGCTGTGTGGAATGGGCAAACCACCAGCCAGCCTCATTTGACCAGCGCCTTGCCGATCTCTTCGGCAACCTGCTGGGCCAGATATTCGCTGCCAGCGAGGGTGTAATGTACATCACGGGGATTCTGCATCGTGGCGAGCTGAGGCGTGATGCGGGCGTTCAGATCATCCATGGCGACGCCGTTTTCCGCCATCACCCGGGCGGCGATGTCGTTGTATTCCTTCACCTGGCCGAATTTGCGAGGCGGATTGAGCTCGCCCTCAGGGATCGGCGTGGTCGAGGCCCAGATCAGCTTGGCCCCCGTCGCTTTCAGGGTAGCGACGAGACTGCGCAGATTGGCCTCGTAGTCGGCGGGCTCGACTTGGCGTTTGCCATCGGGCATGTATTTGAGGTCGTGGATGCCCCAGTTGAAGTGAATCACGTCCCATTTGCCGGTGCCAAGCCATTTGGCGATGCTGGCGACTCCGTTTTTGGTCGGGCCGCCGTTGGTGGGGATGCGATGCACGTTGGCTTTGCCCTCCAGCAGTTTCCGCACGGGCAGGGTGTAGCCGATGGAGATCGAGTCACCAATCAGCAGGACGCGTGGCAGGCCCGCGACATCCTGAATCGGCTCCATAGCCGGATTTGGGGGGCGTTTGGCCTTGGCTGGAGGCGCAGGCTGCTGAGCGGTGGCGCTCAGCAGGCCACCCAAAACGAGGAGGAGCGAAAGAACAGAAGTGCGGCGGTTCATGGGACTGCCATTCACTGCCTAAAAACGGTCAATCTTTCAGACGATCTCCACGCTGACCTGAGCGCTGGTGTCCATCTCGCCGATGATTATGGCACCCTTGCCGCAAGCGAGAGCCTTCTCGGCATCTGCCGATGAAACGATGGCGACCCAGCCGAGGCCCATGTTGAAAGTGTCGATGGCGTCTTTCTTGTCCGCATGGCGCAGCACTTTTTGCACTACATCGTTCTGCCAGAATGGAATACGGAGATTTGCACCAAGACCACGCTTCAGGAACATGCGGCCGAGGTTTTCCGGCAGACCACCACCGGTGATGTGGGCCATGGCCTTCGGACGGATGCCCGCGGCTTTGAGAGCAGCCGGCTGCTCATGATAGAGAAGCGTAGGCAGCAGCAGAGTACGCATCTCGTCCTCGCTGAACTGGAGGTTCTCCTTTTCGATGATACGTCGAACAAGGCTGAAGCCATTTGCGTGGAAACCTGCACTGGGCCAGCCGATGAGCACATCACCGGCCGCGATGGTGCCAGGATCAAGCAAATCTTCCTTTTCGCAGGCTCCGATGGCGAAGCCGCTAAGCTCGACCATGCCCTCGGGCACCATGCCGGGCATCTCGGCAGTCTCGCCGCCGGCGAGGATGCAATTGCAAGCCTCCAGATATTCGGTCATGCCAGCGATAATCCGGGTGATCTGCGTCTTCTGAATCTTCGGGATTCCCACGTAATCGAGGAACATGATGGGATCAGCCCCAGTCGTGAGCACGTCGTTCACATTCATGGCCACGAGGTCTTTGCCGGCGGCTTCGAGCTGATCATGTTTGATCAGCAGCTCGATCTTCGTGCCGACCCCGTCACAGCCCGTGAGAATAATGGGGTGCTTGTAGCCGCTGAGGTCGTAGGCGGCGGCGAACAGGCCAAAGGGATTTGCCAGTTTCCGCTTCTGCTGCGTGCGCCGCACCAGCACGCCGATGTCATCGACCAGCGATGCTGCTTCGTGAATATCGACGCCGGCTTCTTTATACGTGTGTGCGGAGGGGCTGCTCATGGAAAATAGATGGCCGGTTGCCTAGCCCGAAAGCCGGGGCGGCTCAAACGGAAACTTGGCGTGCGGAATGTTGGGATGGTCCCCTGCCCTGACGAACGCCAATTAAGAGCTGCTTCCTCAAAGGATCCCAAAATGAGCCCAAGCTACGTCCAGCCCTAGGATGCTGGAGGGCGGCGGGTCTCGATCGCGCTGACCATTTGACGGATGTGGGGCTTGATCCCCTCGCGCGGCTTCATGATCGAAAGGCTCTGGTCAAACGATCCCCATTTGAGTACTTGGATGTTGACCTGTCGCGCGCCCCACTGGTCCATGGATGCCTTGGACGGCCGGTAGAGATCTATGGTCCGAGTGCCGACGAGCGCGGAGCCGTAGTCGTCCACCTGATAAACATAAGGTTCGCCCTCAATCTTGAATTCCGTCCCCACAGGGTAAACGGACCAGTCTGCAGCGGCGCTGCGCACAGCTCCGAACTTGAGGGTGTTGCCGACGGCGCTCTTGGCACCATACACAATGTGGTCGCTTTCGCTTTGGGTGTACGCCGTAGTCTTGACGTTGCTGATGGTTCCGACGGAACCCATACTCACAAGCTTTCGAGGTGCTACTTTGGAGACACTCTGGCATGAAGAACAACACGCGCAGAGCGCGGCCAGCAGGAACAAACGGAGGTTAGTCATTTTAGTTGGGCGCGAAAGTTTGCACGCCCGGGGGTGAAGTGTGAGACAGAAATTAGTGAACTGTGTTCGATCATATAAGCTCGATTATGCCAGAGTGAGATCGCGATCTGGTAGCTTGAATTGGTGATGTAGAAATACTCCGCGACGCCGTAAGAGTACCCCATGAAACAATTGATTCTCCTGTTCATTCTTTGCACCAGCGTACTCGCAGCCGATGCGCCGCAGTGGCGCGATCTTTTCAATGGCAAGGATCTCACCGGCTGGGTGGATGTGAACACCAGTCCCGAAACATGGAGCGTCAAAGACGGCCTGCTGGTGTGCCATGGGAGGCCTATCGGAGTGATGCGCAGCGAGAAGCAGTATGAGAACTTCATCCTGCACATCGAATGGATGCACATGGAAGCAGGCGGAAACTCCGGCGTGTTTGTGTGGAGTGAAGGGACGGCAGCCCCGGGCAAAGAACTGCCCAAGGGAATGGAGGTGCAGATGCTCGAACTCGAATGGCCGAACCTGCACCCTGGCAAGGACGGCCAGCCGAACCACCCAGGGTATGTCTCAGGCGAACTCTTCGGCGCGAACGGTCTCGAAGGCATCCCGGACAATCCGCGAGGCAGACGCAGCATGTCCTTGGAAATGCGCTGCAAAGGCAAAGGCGAATGGAACACCTACGATGTCGTTTGCGTGGATGGCACCGTGAAGCTCTCGATCAACGGCAAGTTTGTGAATGGCATCAGTCAGTCCACCGTGCGCAAAGGCTACCTCTGTCTGGACTCCGAAGGAGCGGAGATTCATTTCCGCAACATTCGTATTCTGGAACTGCCCGGCGGCAGAGTGACGCCGGAGCAGACGACCCCTGTGGTGAAGTAGTCACTTCGTTTGCTTTATCAGCTGATCGACCTTGGTTGATATCTGCTCTTCCACGGTCTCGGTGTAGGGCGCGCGGTGACCGTATTCAAACATGCCGGTCACACCTTCGTAGCCGCCTTCCTTCAGCACCCTCAAACTCGGCACATAGCTTGTGAGATCGTTGTTGTAGCCGCAGACCCAGGTGCTGTTCCAGCCGTAGGCGGCTTTGAACTTGAGCGAGTAATCCACCACGGTTTCACCGGTCAGCGCGATGAATTGGAAATTGGCACCCAAGCGCCAGATTTGAATCGGATACTTCACACGATCCGGCGGTGAGCCTAGTGTTTCGTATTGGCGGATGAAATGTTCGAACTCGCGCTTCGGCATGCCGGTGAGGTTTGGAAGACGTTGCCTCAGTTCTTCGAGCGAGATGCCGGGTTGCAGCAGGAGTTCCGTTTCGCCCATCGCGGCGTGAATGGGGCCGTTGAGTGACGGCATCTTGGTGGCGATGACCTGACGAACGGCCTCGGCCAAAACTTTGCCATACATGCTAGCGAGTTCGGTCGCTTCGAGGTCCTTGCCGCGAATGCGGGGCAGCGGATTCGCATCGCCACCGCAGTTCTGCACAAACATCGCCACCGAGCCTGGGAAAGACTTTTCAAGCTCCAGCTGTGCGAAGCCTGCGTAATCTCCGTTGATGCTCAAGCCTCCAAGCGCCGTGGTGTGGCAGGAATAGCCGAAGACGATGGCTTTGAGATCGTTGCCGGACTTCACCGTGATCACCGGCACATCCTGATCCACCTGCCCGCCGAATGCGCGGCTCTCCGGCCCGCGTGAACGCCGCCGATTAACCGCCATACCGGCCAGCCCCTGCTCAAACGCCAGCTCTGCGGGTGCGAGATTTGCGATAGCCGCGCCGATCACCTCTTCATACTTCGCGTAAACCCTCGCTGTGTAGCGATCCTTCACCGCTGCCTCTTCCGGCGTGAATTCATAATACAGCCACAGCACATCCGCCGTCACTGGGCAGGAGTGATTGTGCGAGGTGTTCAAGATCAGCCGTTCTCTTGGGATACCATGCTTTTCCAATGCGATCTTGGCGATGATGGCGACCATCTTTTCGCTCAATCCCACCAAGTCCGCCGTCACGAGCACTGACGTCGCGCCCGAGTCATCCTTGAGCGCGAGCGCCTTCAACCAGATGGCATGCTCCACCCGCTGCGACATGCGCGTCTTGCCGCCGTAGCCTGCGAGCGGCACCGATTCCGTGGGCGTGATGTCTGCTTTGGCTGTGCCTGCCTGCCACGCGGCGGAGGCAACAGCGGCATGAAGCATGAAGAGCAGCAGACCAATGAGTAGACGTGGGGTCATGGATGTGGGTTACTTCAGCTCCGCCGCCATCTCCAGCAGGGCATCCACCATTTTCACGGAGGCCTGGGGCTCCAGGTTGTTCGTGCCGGGCCATGTTTCATAGCCGCCTAGTTCGAAGTGACGCGGGGTGGGCATGTAGCCATAGTAGCCGTTTGCGAGCTCAACCATGAAGGATTTGGCAAAGGGGCTGCGCTTGCGGAATTCGACACCGGTTTCGGCAAAGGTCTCCGTCGGGATGGTGCCGATACAGATGTCGCCGATACGCAGAATCTGCACCGCTGCTTTGGTTTCTGGACTTGCCACCGCCAGACGCTGAATGCGTCCGGCATAGGCGAGTGGCAGATCAGCCTTGCCTTGGATGCGCGGGGTCTTGGCCTCGGTTTCCTTGGCCCAGGCGATGAGTTCGGGATCGATTTTGCGCCAGGCGATGTCGAGTTCGCGATAACGGGCCGCCAGCGGCGCGCTGTTTTGCCAGGTCACCTGCGTCAGAGCGGCGTTCACTTTTGCTGCCACGTCTTCGGCGACGTAGCGCATCTGCTCATAGGGCTTTTTGCGGGGCTGCGGTTTGCGGAAGTTGATGTTATTGGCGTCTCCGCTCGTGCCATTGGCCATCATCGCAACGAACGGCGGATCATCATTGCCACCAGCTTGTAGGCGCTTCAGGGCCTCGCAGTACATGCCGTAGTAGTCGGCGGAGATGTCCGCGCCATTCACGCCGCCGACGTAATGCAGCGAGTAGGCCGAATAGACTGAGATGAGGCGACCGCCGGGCTCACGCAGCGCAATCAAGGAAACGGTGGGATCAGGCTCGCCTGCAGGCTCCACCAGCGCTGGATTGCCTGCGCCCGGGTTCATCTTCACCTTGTCGATCTTGCCGAAGGGATTGGGAGGCATTTTGCCCTCCTGAAGAAACCATCGACGGATGTGCACGTGTTCCGGCACGTCCACGGTGCCGAATGCGATCTCCGCCGGGCGCAGCAGATGGATCGCACGCCACACGCCGTCTGCGATGCGCCGCACGACGAACTTTTGATAGTCCGTCAGCTCCATGTCGGAGGTGTAGAAGCGCACGGGCCCACCGATGGCATTCACCGCCGAATGCGTGTGCGTGCCGGAGATCAGCACGTTCGACGCCGGGATGCCGGTTTCCTTTTCGATCAGCTCCCGAGCAGCGACACACAGACTGCGATGCATGCCGAGCAGATCACACACGACGAGGGCCAGCTTCGTTTTCCCGTCATCGAGCACGAGACAGCGCGCGTGCAGCTCATCATGAACGTTCGTGCATGGATAAGGCAGGAAGCCGCCCACCACCTCGCCGCCTAGCTCAGGCGTGATGTTGCTGGTGGCCGCACCGGCCATCAAAGGGGCTTTGGGAACGTCCGCCGCGTGAAGAGCAACCGTGACGAAGAGAGCGAGAAGAATTGAGCGCATGGAACCAATACAGCGGTTCTACAGGCATTAGGTCATGGCGTCCAATCTACCGGCAAACTCAGCGGGCACACTTCTGCCACCTTATCACGCCAGCAGACTTTTCACCACCTTGGCCGGATTCACCCCTGTGAGGCGGAAGTCGAGACCCTGAAAGCGGTAGCTGAGCTTGTTGTGATCCAGGCCAAAGAGGTTCAAGATGGTGGCGTGGAAGTCGTGGATGGACACGGGATCACGCGCGACATGCCAGGCGAAGTCATCCGTCTCGCCATAGACCTGCCCGCCTTTGATGCCGCCTCCTGCCATCCAAAGACTGAAGGCATAGGGATGGTGATCGCGGCCCGTGACCTTCTTGAAACCTTTCCGGTTCTCACCCAGGGCGGTGCGGCCAAACTCGCTGCCCCATACGACGAGCGTGGTGTCGAGCAGGCCGCGCTGCTTCAGGTCTTTCAGCAATGCAGCGATGGGCTGATCGACCATCTGGCAGTTGTGCGCGAGCTGGGGGTCGAGGGAACTGTGGTGGTCCCATGAGGCGTGGATGATGTTTACGAAGCGGACGCCACGCTCCACCATCCGCCGTGCGTTCAGGCACTGCCGAGAAAAAGTCTGGTAGTTGCCGATGCCGCCGAGATTGCTCTTAATGGGCGGCTCAATGCGGTTCACGCCGTAGGCATCGAGGGTGGCTTGCGATTCGCCGCTGAGATCGACCAGCTCCGGTGCGGCGCTCTGCATGCGAAAGGCGAGTTCGTAACTGTTGATGCGCGCCGCGATCTCGGGATCGCCGATGTGCTGGTGCTGAAGGCGGTTGAGGTCATTCAGAGCGCGGATGCTCGCGGACTGCATTTCCGGCGAGATGCCATCGGGATTGTTCAGGTTCAAAACGGGCGAGGTGCCGTTGCGAAACATCACCCCGCTATAGGACGAGGGCAGAAAGCCGCTCGACCACGTCGAGCTGCCACCCGGCAGCCCGCGCCCTTTGCTGACCATCACGACATAGGATGGCAGTTCCTGCGATAGATTGCCAAGGCCATACGTGAGCCATGAACCCACGCTGGGACGCCCGAGCCGGGCCTCGCCGCAGTTGAGCATGAGCTGGCCGGGAAGATGGTTGAACTGCGTGGTGTGCATCGACCGCACCAGCGCGATGTCGTCCGCGCAGGTGGCGATTTGCGGCAGAAGATCGCTGATCTCCATGCCACACTGGCCGTGCTTTTTAAAGACGCGGCTTGTGCCCATCACCGTGGCACTGTCTTTTTGCAGGAAGGCAAACTTGGCATCGCCCACGATCGAATCGGGCAGCGACTGGCCGTCGTATTTGTTGAGCAGCGGCTTTGGATCAA
>NCCR01000215.1 GCA_002279765.1 Verrucomicrobia bacterium 12-59-8
GAAATGGTGATGCCTGGTGACAACGTCTCGATCGAAGTCGAGCTGATCACCCCGATCGCCATGGAAAAGACCATCCGTTTCGCTATCCGTGAAGGTGGCAAAACCGTCGGTGCTGGCCGCGTCGCCAACATCCTCGACTAGTCCGCGCAGTTCGTTTGTCTCGAATCCCGCCGGGTCTGGCGCACAGGCCCGGCGGTGATTTCGTCTCCCAATCGGAGGCAAAACGAGGCGGCGGACTTGCACAATTGATTTCATCCGTTAATCATTCCGGGAAGCTTTTCTCGCTAACACAGGTCAGTAGCTCAATTGGTAGAGTAGCGGTCTCCAAAACCGTTGGTTGTGGGTTCGAGTCCCTCCTGGCCTGCCAGCGAAAATCCCGGAAATATCCGCAGAAAACGAAACGCTTCACATGAGCCGCATCCGTAAATACATCAGCGAAGTCATCATCGAACTCAGGAAGGCCACGTGGCCCTGGGATTCTAAAGAGAAGGGCTTTGCCAAATATCGCGAACTGATTGAATCCACAGTGGTGGTCTTCATCGCGATGATCCTCCTCGGAGGCTTCGTGGCCGCGTTTGACATCAGTTTCAAGTGGGCCTTCGAGGCCGCGCAGAAGCTGGGCGTATAATTTTCCGTTTTCCCCCACCCCCTTTTTCCAAATCCTTATGGGAGCTATCCCCTCACCCCGCGATCAGTGGTTCGTCATCCACGTCCGCTCCGGCCTTGAACAGAAGGTCCGTGACAGCATGCTCCGCCGCATCGAGAAAGAGGAGATGGGTGATTACGTCTTCCAGGTTCTCGTGCCGATGGAGCGTGTCGCCGAAGTTAAAAAGGGCAAGCGCTCTGAAAGCAACCGCAAATTCTTCCCCGGCTAAAGCGGCGTCCTCAACTTCGCCGGCACCAAGGATCACCCGATCCCGATGCGCGCCAAGGAAGTGGAGGCCATGCTGGCCCAAGTGGGCGACAAATCCGAAGGCGCTGTGCCAAAGATCGCCTTCAACCTTGGTGACACCGTGCGTGTGGCCGACGGACCCTTCGAGAGCCAGAACGGCATCGTCGAGGAGATCGATCCAGAACGCGGCGTGCTGCGCGTTTCCGTTAATATTTTCGGGCGCTCCACACCGGTCGATCTCGAATACTGGCAGGTCGAGAAGGCATAAGCCGCCCCGCCGCCCCCCTGAATCTCAACTCAAGCAAGCAAGGAACACAAAGACATGGCCAAGGAAATCATCAAACTCATCAAGCTCCAGATCAAAGCTGGTGCCGCCAACCCCGCACCGCCCATCGGCCCTGCTCTCGGTCAGGCCGGTGTGAACATCATGGCCTTTTGCAAGGAGTTCAACGCCGCTACTTCCAAGGCAGGTGGTGACGTCCTCCCGACCGTGATCACGGTCTATAAGGACAAGAGCTTCACCTTCATCACCAAGCAGCCGCCTGCGTCCAACCTCCTCAAGAAGGTTGCAAACATCGCCAGCGGCTCCAAGGAAGCGAACAAGATCAAGGTTGCCAAAATCACCCGTGCTCAGCTACTTGAAGCCACCAAGCTCAAGATTGCCGACCTTAACACCTCCGATCTCAATCAGGCGTCCCGCATCATGGCAGGTACCGCACGCCAGATGGGCATCGAAATCATCGACTAATCCCCTAACCGAAGCAGGAGAACATCAAAGTTCGCCACCACTGCACACACACCATGCAAAAGAGAAGCAAACGTTACAAGAAAGCAGCCGAGATGGTTCCGGCAGGCAAGTCGTTCACGCTTGAAGAAGCGGCCGAACTCCTGCGCAAACTCCCTGGCACCAAGTTCAACCAGACCGTCACCCTGTCGTTCCGCATGGGTGTGGATCCGAAGAAGAGCGACCAGATGGTGCGCGGCACCTGCCCGCTGCCCCACGGCTCCGGCAAGACCGTGCGCGTGGCCGTCTTCGCTCAGGGCGCTGCGGCTGATGCCGCCAAGGCTGCTGGTGCTGACATCGTCGGCAACGAAGACCTCATCGCCAAGATTAAGGAAGGCTTCCTCGACTTCGACGTCGCCATCGCCACCCCGTCCGCGATGAATGAAGTGCGCAAACTCGGCAAGCAGCTTGGACCTCGTGGCTTGATGCCCAACCCTCGTACCGGAACCGTCACTGAAGACACCGCTGGTGCCGTCAAGGCCGTCAAAGCAGGCCGTGCCGACTTCAAGCTCGACAAGAACGGCAACATCGCCTCCTCCGTCGGCAAGGCTTCCTTTGAAGTGGCGCAGCTCGCTGAAAACGCCTCCTCGCTGATCGAAGCTGTGGTGCGTGCCAAGCCCGCCTCCGCCCGTGGCCGCTACGTCGAAACCATCACTCTCGCCGCCACCATGTCGCCTGCGCTTCGCATCGACGTGTCGAAGTACATCAAACTCTAATTTTCGCAGCACAGACACATGAAAGCTCTCAAAACATTGCTCATTGATGACCTGCTGCAACGGGTCAATGCCTCCCCGTTCCTGTTCGTCGTCGATTACACTGGCCTCAAGGTCGATAAATTCGCCGAACTGCGCAAGCGCCTCAGCGCCGCCGGAGCGGAGATCCACGTCTTCAAGAACAACCTCGTGAAGAAGGCCGCTGAAAAAGCAGGCTTCCCAGGTGAACTCGGCGACCACCTCACTGGCCAGAGCGCCTACGTGACTGGAGCCAAGGATGTGTGCGCCGCCGCGAAGATCATGAAGAACTTCACCGCCGAGTTTGAAAAACCGGTGATGAAAGTCGGCGTGCTCGACGGCAAGCTGCTCGACGCCAAAGGCATCAAGGCTCTGGCTGACCTGCCTTCCCGCGAAGTCCTCCTGGCCCAGCTCCTCGGAGTTCTTCAGGCTCCGGCCTCGAAGCTCGTCCGCACCCTCAACGAGCCTGCCGCAAGCCTCGCTCGTGTGCTCAAGGCCAAGAGCGAACAGCAGTAATCCTCGCTTTACCCCAACCCATTTGACCAGATGGCCCGTCACACGGCCTGAATACGCAAACACCCAATGGTTCCTCGCCGGAGCGACAGCTTTCGCTCTTAAATAATCCGATGCTTCGGACTGCGGCGACACCGAAATACTAATATGGCTGACCTGAATAAAATCGTTGAAGAACTGAGCACACTTACCGTCCTGGAAGTTGCTGAACTCGTGAAATCCCTCGAAGAGAAGTGGGGCGTTAGCGCCGCCGCTCCTGTCGCTGTCGCCGCTGCTGGCGGTGGTGGTGCTGCTCCTGCAGCCGCAGTGGAAGAAAAGACCGAGTTTGACGTCATCCTGACCGAAGCTGGCGCCAACAAAATCGGCGTCATCAAAGAAGTCCGCGGCGTCGTCCCAGGCCTTGGCCTTGCCGAAGCGAAGAAGCTCGTCGAGAGCGCTCCGCAGACCGTCAAGGAAGCCTGCAAGAAGGAAGAAGCCGAAGAGATCAAGAAGAAATTGGAAGCCGCTGGCGCCAAAGTCACGATCAAGTAAGTCCCTCGTTCCTCCTGCTCTTTGCCGCGTGGCGTCTGCCATCAACCGTAGCGTCACGCGGTCAGGAGCCTTTAGTTAGTGTCAGTTTCAATCCCCTGTTCGTTTCGTTCCATCGCATGCCCGCATCCGCCCGTGATCCCCGTCTGAACCTCCGCAGCCAGTGCTACGGTTCCGGGACACCACGCGAAGTAGAGCATGCTTCTGACCATTTTCATGGCCTGAATCCCGGTTTTCCCCTGGATTCCGGCTGCTTCGTTTTCGCGACAATCGTATGTAATGCCGGGCTGGCCGCCTGACATTGCTCTTTTGTTGCTTCGCGGAATTCACCCCTCCGCATCCCGTGCCACCGCCCATCGCCATCTAACCGCCTCATCACTGCCTTATGTCCCAGCGCACCAACTTTGGCAAAATCCACGAAGTCGCCGAGCCACCGAATCTCATCGAGATTCAGCTCCGCTCATACGAGGAATTTCTCCAGAAAAACATCCTGCCCTCGAAGCGCAAAGACCTCGGCCTCCAGGCCGTGTTCCGTGAGGTCTTCCCGATCACCAGCTATGATGAGAAGATGACCCTCGATTTCGTCATGTACGAAATCGGCGAGCCCAAGCTCAGCTCCCTCGAAGCCATTCACGAGGCCGAGACCTTCAGCGCCCCGCTGTACGTAACCTATGAGCTCAAAGACGAGCAAGGTGCCAAGCAGGAGCGCGTGTACATGGGTGAAATCCCCCTCATGACCGTGCGCGGCACGTTCGTCATCAATGGTGCCGAGCGTGTGGTCGTCTCCCAGCTCCACCGTTCCCCCGGCATCTGCTTTGAAACCACCCAGCACCTCAATGGCCGCTGGCTGCACGGCTTCCGCATCATCCCTGACCGCGGTACCTGGCTGGAAGTGCAATTCGACACGAACGACCTGCTCTACGTCTATCTCGACCGCCGCCGCCGTCGTCGTAAGTTCCTTGCCACCACGCTCCTGCGTGTGATCGGCTTCCCAGGAGACGAGGACATCCTCAAGCTCTTCTACGAAATCCAGGACCTGAAGCTCAAGGACAGCATCTCCGAAGAGGAGATCGCCACCAAGATTCTGTTCAAGGACATTCTGGACGGCGAACTCATCGTGGCCCGTGCCTATGAGCCGCTGACCTCCGGCGTCGTCCGTCAGCTTATTCAGCTTGGGCACAAGTCGGTCAAAGTGGTCACCGCCTCGCCGGATGACCTGCTCATCACCTCTCTGCGCAAGGACACCGCGAAGGATGAAGACGAAGCCCTCAAGGAAATCTACCGCCGTCTGCGTCCGGGCGATCCGCCCACTACGCCGAACGCACGTGCGCTGGTGAAGCGCTTGTTCTTTGATCCGAAGCGTTATGATCTCACCCGCGTGGGCCGCTACAAGATCAACCAGAAGCTCTCGCTGAAGATCGACACCGAAATGCGCATCCTCACCGCCGAGGACGTCATTTCCGCGTTGCGCTACCTCTTCCACCTGCGTGAAGGCCAGGGCATCCTGGATGATATTGACCATCTCGGCAGTCGCCGTGTGCGTGCCGTCGGTGAGTTGCTCGCCAATCAGTGCCGCGTGGGCCTGTCCCGCACCGAGCGTCTGGTGAAAGAGCGCATGACCCTGTTCGACGTGAACATGGACACCATGACGCCCGCCAAGCTCGTCAATCCGAAGGCGCTCTCCGCCGTCGTGCGTGACTTCTTCGGCCGCAGCCAGCTCAGCCAGTTCATGGACCAGATCAATCCATTGGCCGAACTGACCCACAAGCGTCGTCTCTCCGCCCTCGGGCCAGGAGGTCTGAATCGTGACCGCGCCGGTTTCGAAGTGCGTGACGTTCATCCGTCCCACTACGGCCGCATCTGCCCAATTGAGACTCCTGAAGGTCCGAACATTGGTCTGATCAACTCCCTCGGCAGCTATGCCCGCATCAACGAGTTCGGCTTCATCGAAACGCCGTATCGTCCGGTGAAGGATGGCGTGGTGGCGGAAAAAATCGAGTACCTCACCGCCGATCAGGAGGAGAAGCACTACATCGCCCAGTCGAACAATCCGATCGACGAAAAAGGCCGCTATAAAGGTGCCAAGGTCACCGTCCGCTATCGTGGCGAGTTCATCGAAGTCGAACCAGCCTTGGTGACGCTCATGGACGTGTCGCCGAAGCAGCTCGTCTCCGTGGCTGCCGCGCTCATTCCGTTCCTGGAGCATGATGACGCCAACCGCGCTCTCATGGGTTCGAACATGCAACGCCAGGGCGTGCCGCTGCTCGAAGGCGAGTCGCCGCTCGTCGGCACAGGCATGGAAGGCAAGGCTGCACGTGATTCGCGCTCCGTGATCGTGGCGGATGCCAATGGCACCGTCGCCGCCGCAACGGCTGACGTGATCATCGTGACCAAGGACGGCAATCTGCCGATCAAGGACGACAAATTCCTCGAAAACCCGATCAAGTCAGTACAGACCGATGAAGAAAAGGGCACTCACGTGTATCCGCTGCGCAAGTTTGGCCGCAGCAACGCCGGCACCTGCATCAATCAGAAGCCTCTGGTGAAGCGTGGCCAGAAGATCAAGAAGGGGGATGTCATCGCTGACGGTCCTTGCACCGACCAGGGCGAGCTTGCCATCGGCAAGAACATGCTCGTCGCGTTCATGCCTTGGAATGGTTACAACTTCGAAGACGCCATCACCATCAGCCGCCGCGTGGTGAAGGAGGACATCTACACCTCCATTCACATCGAAGACTTTGAAGTCATCGCCCGTGACACGAAGCTCGGGCCGGAAGAAATCACGCGTGACATCCCTAACGTCGGTGATGAAGCCTTGAAGAACCTCGATGCCCAGGGCGTTGTGCGCATCGGTGCGGAAGTGAAGCCTGGCGACATCCTCGTCGGCAAGATCACGCCGAAATCCGAAACCGAACTCGCCCCTGAAGAGCGCCTCCTGCGCGCCATCTTCGGTGAAAAGGCTGCGGACGTGAAGGACACATCCCTGCGTGTGCCATCCGGCTGCACCGGCATCATCATGGATGTTCGCATCGCCCAGCGCGGCATGGGTGCCGACTCTGAGAAGGAGAAGCTCTCCCCATCCGAGTACAAGAAGCACATCAAGCAGATCGAAGAAGACTACCGTGCCAAGAAGGAAGACCTCACTGAGCAGCTCACCGAGCGTCTCTCTGACATCCTGCTCAACGAGAAGATCCCGCTCGACATCGTGAATGGTCAAACCGGCGAGCCGCTCGTCGGCGCGAACAAGAAGATCACCAAGACGATGTTGCGTCATGTGGCCGAAAGCTACGACACGATCGAAATCGACCCAAGTCCGATCCGTAACAAGATCTTCGACATCATCCAGACCTTCGAACAGAAGTTCTCCGACGCCGATATGGAACGTGAGCGCAACCTCGACAAGATCGAGTCCAGCGAAGACACAGCCGACAGCGGCGTGGTTAAGCAGGTGCGCGTCTTCCTCGCCAGCAAGCGCAAGCTTTCGGTGGGTGACAAGATGGCCGGCCGCCACGGTAACAAGGGCATCGTCGCCAACATTGTTCCTGAAGAAGACATGCCGTTCCTCGAAAACGGTACTCCGGTGGATATCGTGCTGAACCCACTCGGCGTGCCATCGCGCATGAACGTGGGCCAGGTGCTTGAAACCCATCTCGGCCTCGCCGCCAAGGCGCTCGGCATGAAGATCGCCACACCGGTGTTTGACGGTATTCCTGAAACCAAGATCATGGAGTACATCAAGGAAGCCAAGAAGGTTCCTGGGTACGAATGGATGGGTCTCAACGGCAAGTCGAAGCTCTTTGACGGCCGCACTGGTGACTCTTACACCCTCGATGTCGTCGTCGGCTACATCTACATGCTGAAGCTGAACCACCTTGTCGCCGACAAGATCCACGCACGTGCGGTCGGACCTTACTCGCTCGTCACGCAGCAGCCTCTGGGTGGCAAGGCCCAATACGGCGGCCAGCGCTTCGGTGAAATGGAAGTGTGGGCGCTGGAAGCCTACGGTGCCGCGTTCACGCTGCAGGAACTCCTCACCGTCAAGTCTGACGATGTTCAGGGCCGCACGCGCATCTACGAACAGATCGTCAAAGGCGACCACGCTCTCGAAGCCGGCACGCCTGAGTCGTTCAACGTGCTCATCAAGGAAATGCAGTCCCTCGGCCTCGACGTCAAGGTGCACAAGCGCTCCAACGCCAATGCAGACGCGGAAGCTCTCGAAAGCTTTGCCTCTTCGGCGGGTGCATAACCCGTCCTCCCCAGAAACCCAGCGCATAAACCTGCCACACATCTCCACACATCATGAATGCTGACGCGAGCTTGAAAGAAATCTTCGGGGAACCCCAACACGGCGAGGAGTTCGACTATGTGTCGATCTGCATCGCCTCGGCGGACCGCACCCGCTCCTGGTCCTCCGGTGAAGTCAAGAATCCAGAAACCATCAACTATCGTACCTTCAAGCCTGAAAAAGGCGGCTTGTTCTGCGAGCGTATCTTCGGACCCACCCGTGACTGGGAGTGCGCCTGCGGCAAGTACAAGCGCATCAAGCACAAG